>JAJZEY010000479.1 GCA_021805585.1 Planctomycetota bacterium | reverse complement strand
GTCAGGCAGTTCATCGCAGGTCCGCGGGCGTTAAATTCCATGCTTAAATGTGCGATCGGCATGGAGGGTTCCTGTTCAATTTCACGCATGGCATGAAAGGTCTTCATAGAGCGAGTGCCCCATTCGGGCATGTTCAGCGATCGGGTTGCCGGGTCCCATGCAGCCAGTGCCGTGCGGGTGAACGCGTCGAATTCCACCGGGCTTTCGCCCCCACCAAGATATACTCCCACATCATAAGGGTTGATATTGTTTTCGTGGGTGCCGGCGTTTCCCAGGCCCGCCTGCAGCCAGGCCTGTCGCGCCGCGTCCAGCGCAAAAAGCGTGGCCCGCGCCGCATGGGTATGGCGGCCGGTGGCGGCAAGATCCGGAGGAAAGCTGTAATGTTTTACTTCCGCGGCAAAAGTGGTGGGAAATGACTGTGCGTCAAACAAGGTCGTCGGCGCGATGCCGCTTTGGCCCGCCAGCAGGCCGCGCCAGACCTCATCCAGATTGTGTCCCAGCGGCGTGACCCAACCCATTCCTGTAATGACGACACGTTGTTGCATATTAGCTTCTCCATTTGTTGTGTCTTCGGCCGGTCCATTCTGTCAACCGCCCAGTGCTGATTCCGGTCAGACTTCCTGCAGACCCGTTTTACGGAAGACCACCACGGAATTTTGTCCCGCCATGGAAGTTGACAGGACCATCACATGGCGAAGGTTCGCGTCGTCGCGCCGTTCATGCGGAACATTCAATCCCGCAATGGGGTGGTTGTTGTTTACCACGGGGAACAACTTTTGTTCGTCGATGGCCAGTGCCGCCGCCACAAGGTCCAACGCCTGACTTCCCGCACCGCAATCGCCGACGCCGCCGCGGATGGGAGACACAAAAGGTGTTCTGGCGCCGAATACCGCGCGAATGGCCGCGGCATCGGCCTGATCATAGGCCGGAATGCCGTAGCCGGATGGGATGACCATATCCACAGCATCGGCGGAAATTCCAGCCTTGGCCATCGCCTTGTGCATCGCCACCACCAGGGCTTCACCGGTTGGGTCGGCCTGACAGACTTTCTGGGCAGAGCTTGATTCCCCAAGGCCGGCGATTTCACAATAAATTTCCGCGTTGCGCCCCAGCGCACTCTTCAGTTCCTCAATTACAAGAACGCCGCCGCCTTCGGCTATGACTGTGCCCTGCGCATCGATATCCAATGGACGGCAGGCTTCCGCCGGGCGATCATTGGCTTGGGTATTCACGCGATTGAGTAACGACCAGCGCATCAGCCCGACGGGATGAATCAGAGATTCGCAGCCGCCCACCAGGGCCATGTCCGCCTGGCCGCGAGCGATGGTGCGGCAGGCTTCACCCAGGGCCAGGCCAGCTGAGGCCTGCCCACAGGTAATTGTGTTGGATGGTCCCTGTGTGTCATGAATGATGCTGACATGGCAGGCCAGCATATTCGGAAGATATTTAAGCAGCCAAAGCGGTGTCAGATTTTCCATTCCGCTGGTCTGAGTTGGATTGTCTGACCGACCCCACCGCTGCATATCCAAACTGCCGTCAGGGGCCTTGGCCTGAGCCAGCGCGGCGGACAGTTCAGTTAAATCCGCACATATCAGTCCAGCACCAATGTTGCAGCCTAGTCGAGCGGGGTTCGGCAGGTACCAGGTGTCATCCGGCTTTTTTCCGCCGCTGGCTTCAATAATTCCCCTGGTGGCGATTTTCGCGTCCCGCAGCGCGCCATCGGCTCCAAGAACGGCAAGTTCAATGTCCCTGGCCATGATTTTGGTCGCTTTGCGATAGCTTTTGGGGACAAAATCTGTAACTTTAAACGAGGGCACTACGCCGGCCACGCGGCTGGGGAATGTGCTGCTGTCGAATTGTGTCAGGGAAGTTGTGCTGGACTTGCCATCCAGCAATGCGTTCCAGAATTCCTTTGTGCTTAAACCATGAGGAGAAACAGCTCCCAATCCGGTAACAACCACGCGCCGCATGAAAACTCCGTGCAATTCCGCCCGCAGGCTAAAATACAAACTAAATTCTACGGACCCTTTTTCTCAATGCCAAATCAACGCCGCATGACCCGGATGCAGTTTTGGCGGAAATCAATCTGCTTTCACTGCCTTGTGAACGCCCGGAGAATCTTGCCGGGCTAACTGGCCGCAGGCCGCGGCAATGTCCCGCCCGCGGCTTTTACGCACATGCGCCTTAATGCCGAATTCACGCAAACGGGTCTGAAATTGAAACATGGTTGGGCCGGAAGGCCGTCTAAATGCCAAGTCTGGCACTTCATTGTAATAAATCAGGTTCACGTTCGCCCGCATCCGTCGTGCTATCGCTGCGAGTTCATCCGCGTGCTCGGGCAGGGTATTCACGCCGTCGAGCATGATATATTCCAAAGTGACCTCGCGCCCGGTGGTTTGGAAGTAATACTGGCATGCCACAACCAACTGGTCCAATTCGATGCCTTTTGCCCACGGAATAATTTGCTTGCGCAATTCATCATTGGGGGCATGCAGGCTAAGGGCCAGTGTCACCGGTGCGCCCACATCCGCAAGTTTGCGAATCTGCGGAGGCAGACCGACTGTACTGACGGTAATTTTTCGCCCGCCAATGTGGAATGCCCATGGCGCCATCAGAATACCGATCGCGCTGACGGTCACATCAAAATTTGCCAGTGGTTCGCCCATTCCCATGAATACCACGTTGCTAAGGCGGCCGTCCGCAGGCAGGAGGTGGGTCAATCGCAGCGCTTGTTCCACCACCTGACTGGTTTGCAAATTGTTTTTGAATCCGGCCAATCCGCTTGCACAAAAGGCGCAGCCGACCGGGCAGCCCACCTGGGTGGAAAGGCAGGCCGTTCGGCGCAGGGTAATGTTTGTGCGGCCAGAGTCGTCCACGGCGTCTTCATCACATGGAATCATGACGCTTTCAGTCA
>JAJZEY010000058.1 GCA_021805585.1 Planctomycetota bacterium | reverse complement strand
TCTGCGCTGCGGCCTGCTGCATGAATGGACACGGCGGCGGACGGAAATACTTGCGGATTTGCTGGCCATGGTGGAGGCGGGCATTGATTTTAGTGATGAGCCGGGCGTTTCCTTCATTTCCGGCCCAACGCTTCAGGCGGGAATATCCGAACTGGAAGCAAATATCACAAACCTGTTGAATCATGCGGCGCAGTGGGAAACACAGGAGACACTGCCGACGGCCTTCCTGATCGGACCGGCAAATGTCGGAAAAAGCTCGCTGATCAATCGTCTGAGCGGTCGCAACCGCGCTATCGTTTCAAGCCAGGCCGGTACGACGCGAGACTCCATTTCCGTTACCGTGGCAACGCCATTTGGATCCGTCCGCATCGTGGATACGCCCGGTCTGGAAAATTCAGGCCATGAACTTTACCCCCGGATGGATGAATTCCGGCACAAGGCTCTTCAGCGGGCTGATCTGCTGGTGCTGATTCTGGATCCGGAAAATGCAGGCACCTCCGCGGAACAGATTCTGCGGGGGGTGCGCGCTCCGGCAGGTGTGCCATGGCTGCTGGTGGAAAACAAAGCGGACCTGCATCCCACGCCCACGGTGCCGGAGTCGGAACAGCACCCGGTTTTGCGGGTTTCCGCCCTTACGGGTCAGGGTACCACCGAACTGCTCAATCTGGTGGGGCACCGGTGCCATCTGCAATCCACGGTTGGGGCCGAAAGTATTTTGCTTAACCAGCGTCATCGAAACGCCTTGGGTCAGACCCTCGAACACCTGCGGCGAGCCGCAAATCTGGTAAAGCGGGACCCCTGGGAAACAGACGCGGACCTGACGGCAGGCGACTTGCGAGCCGCGTTAAACGAATTGGGAACAATTTCCGGCACCATCAGCAGCGATGACATTCTTGGAAAAATTTTCGGGCAATTCTGCATAGGCAAGTGAATGACGGCCCGCGGAAAATACTTTGCGCCAAGCTGATACTCAGTCGCGACTCAAGACCTATCAAACGATCTTTTGACCGCCGGGCTGTTGTCAGGATCCGGCGACGCGCGGTGCCAGCGGCGGGCGTTGGGGTTCGTCACGCGAACCGGATGCGGCGGCCTTGGTTAAAGGATCTACGGCCATGGTATGGGGTGGGATGGGTGCGGAATTTTCCGGCTGAAGGTCTAAAACATCGGGAACCGGAATAATTCTGTCCCCCGGTTGGCTGGAAATAACAAAGGCTGTGGATGCCGCCTGAAGCGGCACGCTTCCCTGCTGGTTGATCATGCCCATTTTGAACGCCGCCACCACCAGCCAACCAAAAAGGACCAGGTACATACCCAGGGCCAACGTGGTGGGAATAATGACAATTACCAGCGCGAAACTTACAAACATGGCGGCCAGGATATAACTGACCAGCGCGGCGCGCGGCACGGATAACCCGCGCTTCAGAAGAAAATGATGAAAATGGCCGGAATCCGGCGAAAAGATCGGCTTTCGATTGATTTTTCGGCGCACCACAGCAAGCAGTGTATCCAGCAGCGGAAGCCCGAAGATTACCACCGAGGCCAGGAACCACCGGAAAATTCCATCGTTGCCGAATAGGACAATCATGGCACCGCAGACAAAGCCGAGGAACATGCTGCCGGTATCACCCATAAAAATCGTCGCGGGATTAAAGTTATACGGAAGGAAGCCGAGCACGGCGCCAAGCAGTGCCAGACTCAGGGCGATGCGCGCCGGATTAAGTGACGCAACTCCGGGTTGCGTCAAATTCGCCGCGGACAGGTATACGGACAAAACCAGATAACCAATGGCCATAATTCCCGCCACACCGCCGCAAAGTCCATCCATGCCGTCAAGGAGGTTCATCGCGTTGCTTGTGGCCATGACAATAAACACACAAAATAACGCGCTGAACATGCTGGCCAGCGTCAGATAGACATGGGGGGATGTCAATTGAACCAGACCAATCAGATGATGGCGTTCCAGCGGAAATACAAACATGTTGGCCAGATCAATGCGCGCGCCGATGTTGTCGGTGCGGGTTAAATTCAAGAAATAGAGGCACGCCGCCGCCAACAACTGACCAAAAAGCTTGATACGCGGTGAAATACTGTACACGTCATCAATCAGACCGCAAATCATCACAATGCCGGCACCCAGCAGAATGCCCGGTGGCACCTGCACATCGGCAAATCGGGTGCTGCCCGCATGAAAGGGCGTCACGGTAATCGAAGCCAGAACCCCCAGGAGCCAGCCAATGAATATCGCCACCCCGCCAAGGTACGCAATGCGTTTGGTGTGAATTTTACGCCGACCATCCGGCTCGTCGACCACCCCGTGCTTCAGCGCCAGCTTGCGCATCAACGGTGTAAGAGCCAGCGTGGCCAGAAAGGAGACATAAAATATCTGCATGTACGGCATCAGCGTGGAAGTGAATGTGGGGCTGGATGTCACTGCGGATGCCGTCATAGTTAGCCTGATACTCGCTTTGCCTGAATACAACCAGTCTTAACGTTTTACGCAAATCTCTCTTGCGAGCGGCCGAACTTATTTCGGAATGCATTGCTGGAATGCAACGCGGCAAGTAAACCGTGCCGCCCAGATCCAAAGTATACATCCCGTCAAACCGGCAATGCAAACTTTTTCCGCCTACAAGTCTTTCGGTAGAACGGTACGATAACGATGAATCTATCGCTTTTACAAATTATTCCGCTCATTATTTCGCATTGTTGCGGGGAAAAAAAACGCTATGGTACGGACAAGTCGAAGTTTTTAAGATATAAACTTATAATCTCCGCGGAGTCGCCGGTTGACACTTGGGAAAATTCGCGCAGGGGAATTTGGTGATCGCCAGCCGAACGGATCACCGAAGCAGCAACGGCCAAAACTGATGTTTCCATCGGCCAGTAAGTTGCTGGAAAATTTGCTTTGCAGGAGGGACCGGT
>JAJZEY010000606.1:761-2924 GCA_021805585.1 Planctomycetota bacterium | reverse complement strand
GGCAGCGGGGGGGGCAAAACATTATTATTTCTGCACGTTCAGGCGGATTGCATCATACATGACGGCACCAACGCGCCCCCGTTCCAGTTCGGTTACGGAGGTTGGAAACTTTGTGGCACCTTGAAGTGCCAGGCGAATGGTATTGGTTCCAATCCGCAGCAGATTCGCATTGAATCGGACGTACCGCACCTGATAATTACTATCTTGTCCGCCACTGCGGTATACCGCCATCCCCGATTTTTTCAGTGTGATAACCTTGATCAGGCGGTCGTTAAGTATGACTCGTAAACGCAACGACTTCTGGTGCGGCGGTGGGCACGATGCCGCAATGCCGAGCGTCAGCGTAGCGAGGCCCGAAAGCTTCCTGTTGCATTTAAAATCAATGGTCCACCATGGCTTTTTGCAGTACCAGGTCCACTGGGCAAAGTTCCAGTTTCTGCCCGGCGTGCTTTTTCCGATTGTGTACGTTACGTCATGCGGAAATTCCCGGCGATACCATCGGAAGTTGCCCCAATGCCTGACATTGCGGCCATGGCGGAAATGCCGTGTTGACCGGTCGGCGGTTCCGATCTGCCACAGCACATGTCCCTTCATCCGGTGCCGCCAGATCAGCCGACCGGTCACGGTGGTATGGTTTGCGATTATGGTAACCGCCGGCTTGCGAAAACTCCGGAAATAATTGGCGCCGGTGGCATAAAGGGTGTACCGTCCGGGCCGGATTTTGTGAATGGCAAATTGGCCCAGGGCATTGGTTCTGGTCCAGAATTCGTAGCCATTTGCCTGCATGGCCCAACTCTTTCCCGCAGCGGCCAGTACCACCCACGCACCGGCTACTGCCTGTCCCATCGGTGTTTGAATAACTCCGGAAATCGATCCTCTTTGCAACGGATAATCCGCGTTGTGCACCCAGGAATAGGGCCATTGCGCGGCCTCACGGATCTGCCGGTGTTTTGCGTTCGCGTACATGTTGCGCATGTTTGAGCCATGATTCACATATACCAGAAATGGGCCGTAAAATTTGGACCATTTCTGCCCCGCCCGGACATGAACACCCCCGGCGCCATAGTGGGTGGACTGAAACAATGCGATCATCACATTGGGCATATAAACAGTGGAATTTTGCCGCAACGGGCCACCGTTAAGATATTCATTGGAGGCAAATATCATCCACAATCCTGTGCCATGGCCGGTTACGCCGTGCAGATAATGATGGGCCTCAAATATGCAGTTGTCGTACTTGGTGTATACATGTCCATTACGTAATAAGTACGTGACATTCATGAGTCTTTTTACGACATCCCATTTTGGCATGCGGCCCATGCGTTTGCTGTTGACCACGGCGTGGGTAAAAAGCCGGCTGTTCCGAATAACAAACCGGCATTGTGCAAAACCCGCCGCCGGGCTTTTGGCGCTGTGGGAAACCTGCGCCCAGGCGTAAAAGGCGGTCTGCCCCGGGGGCATCATGTAATGAATCACAATATGAAAAGGGAACCAGAAGTGGGGGCGCACCGTTATCCGGACCTCGGCAGCTCCAGGCATGTGTGCGGAAACGATTTGGACCTTATTATGCAGCCGAAACAGGGCAAAATGGCCTTTTCTGGGCTGCTGCCGGTGCCGTGATGCCGGAATGTGATCCGGTCCGCCATTGGCGTCAAAATACATGCTCCTGGCTACGGCGATTTTTCTGCCGGAATGCAGAAGAAATATTCCATCGGGCTGGCCGCCATGGATGGGAATGGATAACTCAAGTAATCCATTGCTTAAGATTATGTGGTCTGCCGTTTGAATGGCTTTGGTCGCCGCCCGCAGATTGCCGCTCGGCTGGCATGCCGCCAGAACAATGGCACAAAATAACAGGGATGCTTTCATTCGCATCATGTCGCTCCAGAATCCGGGCACGCAATAAGCACTATAGTTCAGCTTGATGTGCCGGTAAATGGTGCCGGCCCGTTGCCCGGTTCGCGCGGTTGCGGTTGCATGCCCATGGGAATGAATTGTGGCGTATACTTACCACGGTGCATGATGTGGCCACTTTTTTATGATCTTGCGCTCTATCCGCTGGAACGCCTCTGCCTGGGGCGGTGGCGCCGAGAACTCATCGCCCAAGCCTTTGGACAGGTATTGGAAATTGGCGCCGGAACGGGCGTGAATATGCAATACTAC
>JAJZEY010000606.1:0-751 GCA_021805585.1 Planctomycetota bacterium | reverse complement strand
ATTACCGCATGCTGCGTCGCGCTTCGGCCCGGCGGGCCGTGCCGCAGCTTCAAACGGATTTTGTCGTAAGCGACGCCCGGCATTTACCCTTTGGCACCGGCACTTTCGATACGGTTATTGCCACGCTGGCTTTCTGCACCATAGCGCAGCCGGAAATGGCATTTCTCGAGGTCAAAAGGGTTCTGCGCCCCAACGGACAATTGCTGCTGATGGAGCATATTCGTGCCCGAAAGCCATGGGCTGTGGCGATTCAAAACTATCTGACACCTTACTGGCGTCACATTGCCGATGGCTGCCACTTGAATCGCGACACGCTTGAATTGGCCCAAGTCAGCGGCTTTACGGTTGTGGAAAAACATGATCGACTTGACGGCTGGTTTGTGGCCGCACGGTTAACGCTCGACGCGGCAGCCTCAGCGGAAAGCTATTGCCGATAACTTGTAATTTAATAAAAACGTGTTAAAGTCATTGCCATGCGAGATCGGGGTGAATCGTAATTCTATCCCCGGCAACTCCATGGCGTTGAGATTTAGAGCATTATTTCGGCCAATGTTTCCGGCCATTTTTGATTTGGTATTGGTTAAGTTTTTTTAGGAAGGTGCTATTTATGATTCTCCCATACAATTGGAAAGAGAAGCTCAAACCGTCGAACCTGCGAAGTACAATAAACGAAAACTCAGCGGTCATGAGTATCATCGCGGCGGTGGTGGCTATTGTGGCCATTGCTTTTATTGTCCGCAGCGCCTTCCAC
>JAJZEY010000032.1:1078-2926 GCA_021805585.1 Planctomycetota bacterium | reverse complement strand
GGTTAAATCCAACACCTCACCAGCCAGAAACAGACGGGGGCAATTGCGGGATTCCATGGTTTGGGGATTCACCTGGTCCAGCCGGACGCCGCCCGCTGTGACCATGGCTTCCTTAAAACCGCGGGTGGCATACACCGTGACGCGACAAGTTTTGATCAGTTCCAGAAGGGCGTGAATATGCTGGGCGGCAACCTGAGAGCATATTTGCGATTCTTCCACCCCGGCGAGTCGGCAGAACATATCCGCCAGGCGCTGGGGAACCCATTCGCCGAGCATGGTCCGGACCAGTTTGCGCCCATGGGCATCGCGCCAGTGCCGCATGCGATCGGCGAGTTGCTCACGCGTCTGGTGCCGGACGAAATCGATCCGCAGTGTCATATCGGAAAATTTTTCCAACAGTTCGGCGATAATTTCCGATACGTTCAGCACCGCCGGGCCGGAAAGGCCAAAATGTGTAAACAAAAGATCATTGACACTGGGCATCGGCTTACCGGTGGCCAGGCGGGGCAACGGACCGGGAGCCTCGATCCGTACTTCCACATCCGGCACGGCCAATCCCTGAAGCTCACACACCCACGCCTGTTTGCACAACAGCGGCACAATTGCGGGCCGAGGCGTAACCACCACATGTCCAAGGGCCTCTGCAAAACGATAGCCATCGCCGGTGGTACCCATGCGGGTATAGCTTTGACCGCCGACGGCAATCAGCAGCGCGGTCGCCCGCCAATGAATTCCACCGACAGTGTCAATCAGAAATTCATCGGTGGCCGCATCGCGCTGCACGACGGCGGCGGCATGGGCCGCGCCCGCCTGAACCTGCACATCCAGCCGGAGCATGGCGGCAAGCAAGGCATTGACCACGCTGCTGGCCTGATTGGAATCGGGATAAATTTTTCCGTCATGTTCTTCATGTGTGGGCACACCCTGGGCGGTAAACCAGGCACGCAACCCGTCGTTATCCAGATGGTGCAGCGCCGGGGCAAGAAATCGACCATTGCGGCCGAATTGCGTAATCAGAAATTGTCGGTCGCCCGCGTTGGTAAGGTTGCAGCGTCCACCGCCGCACACGAGCACCTTAATGCCGGCCCGTGGATTTTTCTCGAGGACCACAATGCGGCGCGGCGGCAGATTGCACTTCTGGCGGTATTCCGCGCAGGCCACGGCGGCCATCATTCCTGCCGCACCGGCACCAAGAATCAGCAGATCGGCATGGTTCGTGCCATCATTTGATTTGGCGGCTAAGTTGGATTGATGGTCCATCATGATTCATTTTGGCGGGACAAGGCTGGACAAGTCGGGCGGTTGGCGCGGTTCATGGGGCGGCTCCAGCCGAGCCGGACAGACCAGCGGGAATCGCAATGACCTGCCCCTGGCGATTCACGCATGCGATGGTGGTTTCGGCAGTACACAAAAGCCGATTATCAGCCGTGTTGTAAATCTCATAGGCGTGGTCAATGCGGACATGGGTCTGGCGCACAATCCGTGTTAAAAGGTCAAGCTGGTCGTCGTAACGGGCGGCGCGTTTGAACGATACGCTTATTTTCGCCACGACAAAGAAGAAGCCCTCTTGTTCCAGAGTGCGGTAGCTGATGCCGCGCAAACGGAGCAATTCAGTTCGCCCCATTTCAAAAAACGGCAGATAATTTGAATGATGCAGATAGCCCATTGGATCGCATTCCACATAACGCACGCGGATGGCCAGGCGGCTTTCGGAGGGATATTGGCTCAGGGCATGATCAATTGGCTCTGTCATGGCGGGGATATCTCCAAGGGCGGGCAGCCGGAACTCTCTGGCCCCGACAACGGATTGCCAGCGCGGCGGACCGGCCCGAAAAGCGAACCGGCGAT
>JAJZEY010000032.1:0-1068 GCA_021805585.1 Planctomycetota bacterium | reverse complement strand
TTAAAACCCAGTAATTTTTCGCCAAGCTCATCGTAAAATAACTGGGCCAGTTTGTCCGGATCCACGGAACCGGCAAATTTCTCGACGCCATCCACCAGCACCACCGGGGTGCGGTTCTGGTATTTTTCCAGCAGGGCTGGATCGCGGGTAATGTCAATTTCCTCAATAACCGCCGGAACATGCGGTGTGACCACCAGTTCAATGACGCGCCGAACCGCCTTACAGGCGTCACAATTCGGTTTTACCAGCAGCGTAATGCGATGCATGTGATACCCCTTTCAAATGCCGTGTCATACCAGTCAATAGATTAACCGACTTTTCGTCCGTGCGGTAGAAGGTTCTATATTGTTTGCCGGACTGGATGGGCGGGCATCTAAAAGCCGGAAAAATCGCTTTCGTCGTCAGAATACCAGGTACGGACCTGTTTTATAATTCAAAACTGCATTATGCTAACTTCTACGGTGAAATATCCAAGAGTTGAATCCGCTTCCGGGCGGTGATCAGTTATTTTTACGGATTTTGGAGTATTCACGTGAATGAGCGGCGGAAGAAAACAAGCAGTTCTCCATCCGGTGGAATAACCATTTCCCGTCGCCGACTACTGCAGGCAAGCGCTGCAACCGGGGCCGGACTTGCGACAGGTCCGCACGGCAAATCCCCACGCGCGCGCGTCAGGCAACTGTTTTCGCCGATCAAACCGACGGAATTGCGCTGTGCGCATCTTGTGGATCCCGCTGGGGTTGATGATCAATCGCCAGTGCTGACCTGGCGGTTGGAATGCGCGGATAAACTTGCGCGGGGGCTTTAACAAACCGTCGAACAATTCGGCTCGTATATACCCCTACCCTAAGAGAAACGTTGATATTGCCTCTTAACCACAGCCGGCCTGTTCTCAGGCTGGCTTTCCATTTATTAGCTTGTCTGTCAACAAGTTCCAGGATTAGACCTGGCGCTTTTTTCTAAAAAAATAGCCGTTGCACGAAAAGGATTGAAAAAACACCATAGATTTTCTTTTTTAAAACAACGGTCAACTTCATCGATAATATTTTGAAAAGAAGCAAGATAATC
>JAJZEY010000171.1 GCA_021805585.1 Planctomycetota bacterium | reverse complement strand
ACCCAACCAGCAGTCCAATAACAGCCAGCGCTGGAATACCGAATTTTCGCATCATATTTTGTATCCATCCATTGCCGACATTTCCCGGGCGGTGTGTGTGCTTACAACGCGGCCGTCGTCCATCCGGGCTATTCGGTCCGCAAAATGAAAAATGCGGGTGTCGTGCGTTACCACAATCACCGCCCGATCCGCCCGAACCGCCAGGCTGCGCAGCGAGCTTATCACCTGCTCGCCGGTGCGGCCGTCCAGGGCGCTGGTCGGTTCATCGCATACCACCAGGCGCGGTTCATGAATCAGTGCACGGGCAAACGCGACCCGTTGCTGCTGACCGCCTGACAACTGTTTGGGATAATTATTCCGCCGATCCGCCAGGCCAAGCTTTTCCAGGTATTCCATTGCCCGCGCCAGCGCCTTGCGACGCGGCCAGCCCAGAATAAACAGCGGAATCGCCGCATTTTCCTGCGCGGTCAATTGCGGCAGAAGATTGAACTGTTGAAAGGCAAAGCCGATATTTCGCCCGCGAAACCGGGTTTTGGCCGCACCCCGCAGATCCCCCATGGCCTGGTTGAACAGCTCCACGCGGCCGGCATCGGAATCCAGAATACCGGCTATCACCGAAAGCAAAGTGGTTTTGCCGCAGCCGGATGGGCCGACCAGCATAAGCATTTCTCCGCAGCGAACCTCCATATCCACACCATTCAGCGCCCGGGTCCGCGCGTTACCCTGGCCGAAGGATTTTTCCACCTTGCGGCAGACCACGGCAAGCGGCGGGGCGAGGGCGGCTTTATTTTCGTCCGGGGTCAATGAATTCATTAACATATACTCTACATTATATGTATACACGTAGTATAGCCGCGGATGTTTAACGGAATACAACCGCCGGCTCCAGTCGCACCACACTAATCAGCGAAAACAGGCTTGCCGCCATTACAATAACCACCATTCCCAGACCGGTGCCGATCATGACCTGGGGCAGAAACGCACCCAACCGCTGGCTTACGGGCGTCAAGTGCATGATCAGCATGAAGGATCCGCCGCTCATGCCCATGCCGACGCCAAATCCCAAGGCACCGGTTAAAAATGCCTGGGCCAGCACCATGCGGGCCAGCGTGCCATCGGTGGCACCCATGGCCTTTAAGGTGCCCAGATAGCGCAAGTTGTCATGGGTGAACTGATACAACGTCTGCGCGGCAATCGCGATGCCGACCAAGGCCCCCAGCGTGATAGTGATTCCAAAATTAATCGGTATGCCCGTTGATTTCATGTAATACCAGAATGTCTTGTCCGCAATGCCATGGCGGGTATAGGCCTCCAGGCCAGTGCGGGCCTCTATGCGCCGGCACAACGCATGCAGGTTCACGCCTCGCCGCGCCTTTACCAGCACCACCGCCAGTTGATGCCGTTGGGTCGGTGCCCAGTTGGCAGCGCGGCTGTAGGTTGTGTAAATCATCGGCAGCCCCTGAAAGCTAAGCGCCGTCCGGCACCAGCCGACGACCAGCGCCCGGTGACCGTTGATCTGCATGGATTGCCCCGGCGAAATATTTTGCAGTTTATCGCGCGCATACGCCGCATCCACAATGACACCATGGGAAATCCGCAAGGCGCTTAAGGTAATGCCGTCCAGCAGTTCCGGCGGTCCGCCGACCAGAGATTGGTCTCCCAGTCCGAGCAGCATGCAGGTCTGAAATTTCCCGCTGTTCAACCGCACCTGAACGGTCTGGCGAAAAAGTCGCGTGGCCCACAGCACCCCGTTAACCGCCTTGACACGGTATAACTCGTTGCCGCTCATCGGCCGTAAATCATCGACATCCTGCATGGGCCGGTTGGTCACCCATATGTCGGGCGTGGAAATATTGGTCACCAGTCCATAGGTGCTGCCCATAAGGCCGATGAATATATTTAACTGCTGGGAAATCAGAAACGTCGCAATAGCCACGCCAATGATGATGCCGATGTATTTCACCCGGTCGCCCACCAGCATTTTCATAGCCACAAAATTCACACCAACTCCATCGGGATAAAGGCCTGCACGGAATCCCCCGCCGTCATTCCGGCAGGCGGAGCATCTAATTATTCAGGGCCGGGCGATCCGGTGCAGACAGGCTATTCTAGGCGGGCAATGCCGCCGATGGAAACAGCTTTCTAATTTCTACCCTGACCATTCCGGCCCGATCCGCCTGCCGCAAGGGCCGCACGGTGCCGCGCGGGCATTCGGCTTTCATCAGACCACGACAAAACCTTCCCTCGCCGGTTATCATGCCCCCGGTCTGCTACCTGGTTACCGGTCGGAAAGCGAGCCATGCGAACCGTCGCGCTGATTATTGACACAGTCGGAAGTTACGGACGCGATCTGCTGCGCGGCGTCTCCCGGTTTGTGCAAACCCATATTGACTGGCAAGTGATTTACGAGGAACGCAAAGGCGTTGACAACCTTCCCAAATGGCTGGTTCGCGGAAGCTGTGATGGAATTCTTGCCCGCGTGCGGGACAAACGACAGCTTGCCTCCCTGCAACGGCTGAAATTGCCTCTGGTAAGTCTCGGTGAAGTGCCGGGACACATCGGAAGCGTGACCCAACTTTTCAGTGACCACCGCAGAATCGGTCAGCTTGCGGCCGAACATCTGCTGTCCCGCCAATTAAAATACTTTGCATTTTATGGGTCCAGCGGCGCGCAGTTTTCGGATTTGCGACTGGAAGGCTTTCGCACTTTTTTCGGGGAAAGCAAAATGCGGGAGTCTATCTTTCTGGAAGAAAAGTGGGAGCCGGGCTTCGCAAGGTACAAGCGCCGCGGTGATCCGTTCTGGGAAGACGCCCGCCTGAACACCTGGCTGATCGCACTGCCCAAACCGATCGGAATCATGGCCTGCAATGATTATTTCGGACGCCTTCTGTTAAGCGCCTGCCGTCGCAACGGCCTGCATGTTCCCAACGATGTGGCCGTCATCGGTGTGGATAATGATGAAATTATCTGCGATCTGGCCATACCGCCGCTGACCAGCGTGGATCCTTCGGCGGAGGGTATCGGGTTCCGGGCCTCCGAGCTTCTTGACGAAATGTTTCATGGTGGAGCCGGCGGCGACCAGACCCTGTTGTTTCCGCCTAAGGGGGTCGTCGCCCGCGCCAGCACAAACACGATTGCAATTGCCGATCCGGTGGTGGTAAAGGCGGTTCAGTTTATTCGTGATCAGGGTGGAATAAGCATTACCACGGAGGATATTCTGGAACATCTTTCGCGCGCGGGTCTTCTGGTTTCGCGCAGCACGCTGGAACGCAAATTTCAGGCGGCTTTGGGCTTCGCCCCGCACGATGAAATAGCCCGCGCCCGGCTGGACCGCATCGAACGGCTGCTGGTCAGCACGGATTATTCACTGGCCCGTATTGCGGACATTGTAGGCATTCATTCGGAACAGCAGCTTGCGGCGTTTTTCCGCCGCCATCGGCATAGCACGCCGGGAAGTTTCCGCCGCCACGCCCGCAGCCATCCACCCCACTCCGGGATCTGACGCATTTTATTACAACTCTTGATGCAATTTAATCCTTCCTGTAGGCCTTAACAGCTTCTATAGTCAGATGAACAACTGTTGATCAACCTGCTGCAAATCATATAGCAGGCATTTTAACGGTTCGCGGATAATTGTATCCGTACAATGCCCAACGCCATCCATTGAAGGAGTCCGAGAATGATGACCCAGCCACGCATAACCAGCGACCATCGCGACCACGGATTCACGCTTGTGGAACTGCTGGTGGTTATTTCGATCATTGCATTGCTGATTTCCCTGCTGCTTCCCGCACTGGCCCGGGCCAAGGCCGCCGCCGACGACACGGTTTGTGAAGCCCACCTGCGTTCGCTTAGTCAAGCTGTCATTATTTATGCACAGGAAAACGGTGATTTTTTTCCCGCCATGTTCAACAACCACACGGATGTAAATGGCCCGAATCCTTCCCTTACAGCCATTAAGAATAGTCCCGTCGGCATCTGGCCTTATGAGGTCATCACCACCATGTACCCTTATTTGAGCCACGCCCCGCAGCTTTCGCCAACCAATCCAAACTTCTGGTCGCAACCCTTTCTTACTGTTCAGGCGAATTTTATTGATCCTTCCGTTGATGCGGATGCCGGTGGAAATAATTCATGGCAATATACCGATACCCACAACAATCAGGTAAATGAATATTCGACAATTGATTATGGTTACAACGACTGGGTGGCAGCCGGAACCCGCACCGCGAGCGTCATTCAGGGTTCGCAAGCGGTACTTTGGAGTTGCTATACCTGGGCGGGTGAAAACGCCAATCAGTTGCCGCACTATCCGGCATCACCGGACCCCTTCATAAACGCCGGTTATGCCGACGGCCATGTCGAGATTGTGCGTTATTCTGTGCTGCAATCCACCTTTGATCTGATGACCAACAATCAGGTCACACAATGGCCCTATTACGGCTCAACCAAATTCCTGAGTCTGGGCTGGGATGTGACCTGGACCGATCAATACTGATGGGATATGCCACAATTGCGGCTCTTTTCGGCATATCCGGAATCGGAGGCCAGACCGATGTTTTGTTGAATGTGCGCCTTATGAACGCGGTTCGGTTATCGATAGCCGCCCCGAATCCGATGAACCGTGTCAATTTTTGAATCCGGGGCTAAACGAAGGAGTCTTAACTATGTTCGGAAAACTTTTCCAGCGCAATCGTGCGTTCACGGCGGCGGCCATCTCGGCGGTTGCCGCAGCTGCGATCATTGGCAATTCAGTGGCCGAAGCCGCCATGGTGGCGACGGACAACGCCAACAACTATACGAGTGCCAATTTTAACAGCGCCCCCGCCAATTTGGGCAGTGGATTCGGGCCCTGGGTGACGGCGGGAAATTCTGGTGCCGCACCTTATACGGGCGTGTACCTTAACAAGCCGTCTTACGTGCCGACACTCATCGGCAGCGGAACTTACAACGCCTGGGCCATTTATTCGGACTATCCGACCAGCACAACCACAGGCACCGAATCGGTCTATCGCGCATTGGAAAATTCCACAAATACCGGCCTGGGCACTTTACGCGTTGGCCAGCGGATCAGTGTGGACTTATCGCTGCAAAATGGCACCGGCACGGTGAACGCCAACAGTCAGGCCGCGTCTTATGGGTTTAGTCTTATGACCGGTTCGGGAGCTTCCGCCACCAACGTCTTGCAGGTTTCATTTACCGACCTGGCCGCCGGCACGGGTGGCAATACATCCAGCTCCACCGCTTTGCAGACAACCATTACCTCTGCGGCCGGCTCGGCTTCCTATATTCAGGGAGTCAACAGCGATGCCATCCTGGAAGCGGATATCAACGACAGTTCCGCCACTACCGGCAGCGGAATATCCGCTTCACTGGCACTGACTGGTGGTGGCAGCGGCGGTTATAATTATTCCCTGAAGCTTACGCCGCTTAATGGTGACCCCGTGGCGTCCTATACCGGCACGTTAACCGGGGCTATTAATCAGATCGGCGTGATTTACACCGGAAATCAGTCCAGCAGCGATCACAATGCTTTCTTTAATAATCTGGCGGTAAGCAATGCTCCGGCATCGCCCGAGCCAGCCTCCCTGGGCCTCCTGGCCATCGGTGCCGGCGGTTTGCTGCTTTTGCGATGGCGTTCACGCATGAATCTCGCCAACGCGCATACCACGGCATGACAATAGAATGCTTCAACGCAAATAATCACAACCCGGTGCCATCTGACGAAAATGGCATCGGGCTTGTTCCGCGCACCGGGACGAGTGCCAATCATCCTTCGGCGCGTCACTTTACGCGTGGTTTCGCGGGCACACCGTTTGATGTTAAGATTCGCGAAATGATTGAAGCAAGCCGCATCGCGGGCTGGCCCAGGATGCGGCAAGTACCATGCGGAACAGACAGCCATTGGAGATTCACCGATGTATCCATTAAACAGCTCCCATGACAAATGCCTCGCGATAAGTGACCAGCCGTATCCGACCGGCCATTCGCGGGACGGCCAATTACTTGGCGCGAATTTTTTGATGCCGCCCCTTCCGTACCTGTTCATCGCGCTGCTTGCCGCCATGGTCACAATAGCCGCCGCCCCGGTGCGCGGAGCGAATCACACCTTCTGGGCAGGCTCGGATGTTTCGTATTTTGGCTACATTGAATCGCATGGCGGTGTGTACCGGTATAATCATCAGCCAATCGGCCTGATCCAGGCTTTTAAACGCGCCGGCTGTAATTGCCTGCGAATGCGGCTGTGGCATCGGGCGACCGCGGCGGAAAAAGGGCGGTTCGGCAAACTTGGCACCACCAATGACCTCGCGTATACCCTGCCCCTGGCGAAACTCATAAAAAAGGCGGGCTTTCATTTTGTTCTGGACATGCATTTTTCGCCGAGCTGGGCCGACCCAGCCCATCAGCCGATTCCCGCCGCCTGGCGGCATTTGCCCTTGGACCAGTTGTGCGGCCACCTGCGTGCGTACTGCCGCCGCGTCATGACCACTTTACGCAAGGCCCATGCCCTGCCGGATATGGTGCTGGCAGGCAATGAAATTAATGACGGCATATTGTGGCCCACCGGCAAACTCTGGGTTCACCACCGGGGGCGGTGGAACCGCGTTGCTAAATTGCTTAACGCGGCCATAGACGGTATTGACGCGGGCAGCGGACCGCACAAGCCTAAAATCATGATACAGGTGGGTGATTTTTCCTACGCCCCTAATTTTTATAAAAACCTGATATCCCATGGCGTAAAGTTCGATTTTATTGGATATGATTTTTACCCGTTCTGGGGCGGCCCCCTGAAGCATCTTAAATCCAGTCTTATTCAACTCTGCGCCCTGGGCAAACCGATTATCGTCGCGGAAACCGCGTATCCATTTATCAATGACGCCGACAATGCCAACTGGCTTAAAAAGAAGGGAATGCGGTTCCCGTTTTCGCCCGCCGGTCAGGCGGCCTATGCCCAAGCTCTTGTCACTATCGTCAAGGCCCTGCCGCATCATCTGGGCCGGGGCGTCTGGTGGTGGGGTGGGGAATACAATGCCGACCAGCCCGCATTCGCGCACAACCCCTGGAGCTATCGATCACTTTTTGATATTCACGGCAACGCCCTGCCCGCCATGCGCGTGCTGGGCACAGCGGCAAAATAAAACACCGGGATGACCGGACCAAAAAGCGATTTGGCCCGGAGATAGATCACCATAATCCCGGCAGCCTGACACCCAATTTCCTGTTTTTTAACATTAAACCTTTTGACAAGGCAAGAGAATTCGAAAACTTGGGGCGGATACACCATTTCCTTGCCTTTCAATCACCCTTTTAGTAACCGATCCGCCAACCCCCTTCCAGCGGGCAGGATGCCCATGCTACGGGATGTCGCCGGAGGGTGCGTGTCGGGCATTAAGCATTAAGCATAGAGCATCAAGCAAATGTTCCAACAATTATAATCCTCTGCGCGCCTCCGCGTCCCCCGCGGTCAAAATTCAACACCGGTCCACCGAGGTCACAGAAAACCAGATGTACCGGTGGGATGTTTTGCGGACATTTCGTTTTTATCTTCCTTAACAGCAGGCAAGATGTCCACACCCCAACCGACCCAGCCGTTTGCCCCCCAAAAAAGCCTCTAATGCCCCCTTGCCATTAGCCGCCGAGCCTATTATTCTTAACCTGCATTATGTTTTCGGTGGTCCCAAATTCGGGGATTTGCCGAATAACTCATTTAATGTTAGAAATCGCGCCGGTCGGGTTATCGGACAATACCCCCGCCCTGGTGCCGGATTTCGATACACCGGCAGGACCAAGAGGAAACGCGTGAAAGACTTGAATCAAAGAATTGTGGTATGTGGTGCCGGCGGCTTTATCGGCGGACATCTGGTCGGCGACCTCCTGGCACAGGGTTATAAACATGTCCGCGCTGTGGACCAGAAACCGCTGGACCAGTGGTATCAGATATTTCCCAATGCCGAAAACCTGCAGCTTGACCTTTCCGAAAAGCCGGCCTGCTACAAAGCACTTAAGGATTCCGCACATGTGTACAATCTGGCCGCGGACATGGGCGGAATGGGCTTCATCGAAACCCACAAGGCCCTGTGCATGTTAAGCGTGCTCATTAACACCCATCTGCTGATGGCCGCCAAGGACTGCGGCGTGCATCGCTTTTTCTACGCCTCTTCCGCCTGCGTCTACAATGGCGAAAAGCAGATTTCACCCGATGTGATTCCCCTTAAAGAAGCGGATGCCTATCCCGCCATGCCGGAAGATGGCTACGGCTGGGAAAAGCTTTTCAGCGAACGCATGTGCCGCCACTTCCGTGAAGACTTCAATATCGTCACCCGCGTGGCCCGTTACCACAATGTCTACGGTCCGCACGGCACTTGGGATGGTGGCCGGGAAAAAGCGCCCGCCGCAATCTGCCGCAAGGTCATTTCCGCGAAACTCTCTGGAAAACATGAAATTGAAATATGGGGCGATGGCCACCAGACGCGCAGTTTCATGTATATATCCGACTGCCTGAAAGGAACGCAGGACATCCTGTGGAGCAATATTCTTGAGCCAATCAATCTAGGCAGCAGTGAAATTGTCACCATCAATGGCCTGGTGGACATTGTCGAAAGCATTGCGGGCATCAAACTGCACCGCAAATACAACCTGACGGCGCCCAAGGGCGTCAATGGCCGCAACAGCGACAATACCCTCATTCAAAAACTCATGGGCTGGGAACCTTCGGTAAAACTCCGCACCGGCCTGGAAGCCACCTATGGCTGGATCTACAACCAGATGACCGACAAAAACGCCCGCAAAGTTGTGTGAGGCCGCGGATATTCCGGAGAAAACGCCCCACGTTCCAGCATACCAGGCCCGCCATCGGGAGCCGGATTCAGTCATGACCGACCGTCAGCCTTCGCCCACCATATCCGACCAAGCCCCCCTTCTGCTTATTTTCTCGCAGACCTTTGTTCCCGATCCGGCTTCCGTCGGTCAGCACATGACCGATGTGGCACTGACCATGGCCCGGCGCGGCCATCGCGTGCGCGTGTATACATCCGATCGCGGCTATGAAGACCCCACCCGGCGATACCCGCTGCGGGAAAACTTAGGGGGGGTGGACGTGCGGCGATTGCGCTGGTGCTCTTTCGGAAAAAAGAACCTGCTGATCCGAATTCTGGGCACCGCCAGCTTTCTGATTCAAAGCTTTTTCGCCGGACTCTTTACGCCCGGGATCAAAGGAATTTTTTTCAGTACGTCGCCCCCCATGATGGGATTCACCGCGGTCTGCCTGAAAAAACTGCGCCGCGTTCCCATCGCCTACTGGGCCATGGATCTGAACCCGGACCAGTTAATTATGATGGGAAAAATTCGCCGCCGCAGCCTGCGGGCCCGCCTGCTGGAGGCGGTCAATCGTATTATTTTGCGCAATTCCGCCGTTATTTTTGCACTCGACCGCTTCATGGCGGACCGGCTGAAAAAGCGCGGCTCGTTTTCCGCCAAAATGCCGGTTGCGCCTCCATGGTCACATGACGTTGCCGGGGAACTCCCGCATCACGGCAACAATCCGTTTCGCCTGGAACATGGCCTGACCGGAAAATTTGTGGTGATGTACAGTGGGAATCATTCGCCGGCGAATCCGCTTAAAACAATTCTCCAGGCCGCGATTGAACTTAAAGATCATCCGGTGATTTACTTTGCTTTCATCGGCGGCGGCCTGGGCAAAAAAGAGGTGCAGGCGGTTAAAGCCGAACATAAACTGGAAAATATTCTGTCTCTCCCGTATCAGCCGCTCGACCAGATCAAATTCTCCCTTTCCGCGGCGGATGTTCATATTGTATCGCTGGGGGACAACATGGTGGGCATTATCCATCCATGCAAGATATACGGCGCTATGGCCGCGGGCCGCCCAATTCTGTTCCTGGGCCCGAAGCCGAGCCATGTGACGGACATTCTGGACCAACACCCCATCGGCTGGCACATTGCCCATGGGGATGTGGCCGGTGCCGTTCGTGTGCTGCTGGAAATTCAGGCCACACCGCAAAATCAGCTTGCGGAAATGGGGCGCTGTGCCCAGCGGGTTCTTCGCGATACCATGAGCCAGGAGTTTTTGTGCGGCCGCCTGTGTGATGATTTGCAGACCGCACTCAATTTGTCGCCCCCGTCGAACCCTGCCAAGGCCGGAGGCGGCAGGTGATTTTCTTCCCTGGTCCGCGGGATATTATCCCGCCGGCACCGCACGTGCGGCTGGCCAATAAGCCCCCTTTGCGTGAAGGAACAATATGGAACTTAAAATATTCGACCCCGCTCCCTCGTTTTCCCTTCCGGCCACCATGGGCCGGACAATCAGCTTAAAACAGTTCCTGGGAAGCAAAGTCGTTCTGTATTTTTACCCGAAAGATGACACCCCGGGTTGCACAAAAGAGGCCTGTCATTTTCGTGATGGCATTGCGGAATTAAACAAAAGCGGTGCCGTGATTCTGGGTATTAGTCCGGATGATGTAGCCAGCCACGAAAAGTTCATCAAAAAATTCAGCCTGCCGTTTCCCCTGCTCGCGGATGTGAATCATGCGGTGGCGGAAAAATATGGCGTATGGGTTGAAAAATCCATGTATGGGCGCAAATATATGGGAATTGAACGCTCCACATTTATTATTGATTCCCAAGGTCGAATCGGTTGCATATTCTCCAAAGTAAAAGTGTCCGACCATTATGCCCAAGTGCTGGCGGCGCTGGCGGAAATTAAATAAAGCGGCATGGCCACAATGGAAGTTTAACCAGGACGGATGCGCGGGTCGGCGATTGCGCACAAAATATCCACCACCAGATTCAGCAGCACCAGCATGGCCGTGTACACCAATACCGTGCCCAGAACCAATGGAATGTCTTTATCCAGGCAGGCGTTCACAAACACCTGCCCAAGCCCGGGAATGGCAAACAGTTTTTCCACCACAAAGGATCCAGTCAGCACCCCCGCCGTGGCCGGACCCAAAAAGGTTAATACCGGTATGGAAGCATTTGGCAGCAAATGACCCGTCAGCACCCCCACCGCTCCCACACCCTTGGCCCGCGCGGTGCGGATATAGTCCGCGGATGCCACATCAAGCACACTTCCCCGCGTAAGGCGCGCAATGTAGGCCATATAGGGTATAGAGAGCGTGATTGCCGGCAGCACCAACTGCCCAAACGTTCCCCAGCCGCCCGCTGGAAACACCGCCAGGCTTACCGAAAACAGCATCAGAAGTCCCGAACCGATCACAAACGTCGGTAAAGATATGCCCAGCAGCGAAGTCACCGTCATGGCCAGGTCCGGCCAGCGGCCCCGGTAAAGCGCCCCCATAAGGCCCGCCGCCACGCCAAGCCACAGGCCGATTAACAACGCCAGCGCCCCCAACGCCATGGAAACCGGCAGGGTGGATCGAATCACATCCAGCACCGTCCAGTTTTCATAACTGATCGTCGGCCCCATGTCCCCATGCATCACAATCCGCCCAAGATAGGCCAGCCATGCGTGCACCGGGTCATTCAAACCATAGCGGGCTTTTAGCGCTGCAAGAATGGCGGCCGGCGGCATCTTATGGCCTAGAAATGGATCACCCGGTGTGGCCATAAGCAGCCAGAAGGTCGCGCTATATACCAGAAAAACGACCAACACCGACTGGAGCAGCCGACGAAGAATAAATATTTTCATCGCACCGCCCCCGCCGCCCCCGAATGTTTTCGCCAGTGAATGTACTTAAAAAGTGTAATCAATTGAACATTAGGCCTTATGCCGCCAATTTTATTTCGATTATACATATAGCCGTCACTGGCCTGATACAGCGGTATTGCCGGAAGCAGATCCGACACCAGAAGTTTTTCCGCCGCCGCCAGAACCGCCAGCCGCTTTTGCGGATTCACCGTTCGCGAGGCCCGCCGCATAAGCGCTTCATAACGCCGCGAGTTTAGACCGGTATGATTGTTCGGATTCGATGCCCGGAACAAATTCAACCATGTGGTCGGATCACGATAATCGCCGTACCAGCCGCTTAAATCCACATCAAAATTATGATTCACCGTGTCTTCATGAAATATTTTGCTTTCCTCCTGTACAATGCGCGTCCGTACCCCAAGCCGTTTTTGCCACATGTGCGCCACCGCCTGCGCAATCCGCGACTCGGCGGTCTGACCGCCCCCGATAATCAGAAATTTCAGCCGCCGCAAGCCCCGTCCGCCGGGAAAGCCAGCCTGCCCAAGCAGTTTGCGCGCCCCTTCCGGGTTATAGCCGATGCCCGCCGGACTCCGGTAACCGGGTATCGAACCCGGAGGAACCAGAACATTCACCGGCCGCTCCGGCAGGCGCAACACATCCTCCACAATGGCCCGCTTGTTAATGGCCATAGCCAGCGCCCGCCGCACGCGCGGGTCATTCAGGGGCGCGTGCAGACAGTTTATATCCATAAACCATGTACCGAAAACCGGGCGATAATGCACATCATGCCGCGCTCCGGAAGCCTCCAGATGCAGCAGCGCGGGTGCGAAATTTCCCGGAATAAACGACAGCACATTCACCGTCCCGCTTTGATACGCCAGAAACGCCGAT
>JAJZEY010000398.1 GCA_021805585.1 Planctomycetota bacterium | reverse complement strand
CGTCAATTTTACCGCGTTCGTGTCCGCGCGCTGAAACAATTAGAATAGGAACCTTGGAAAGCCGCCGCAGGTCCCCAAGCACCTGAATTCCCTCGCGGTCCGGCAGGCCGAGGTCCAGAATGACCAGGTCCGGCGGCAGGAGGCCAAATGCCCGCAATCCGGCTTCCGCAGTGGGGGCCTCTTGCACGCGGTATTGCTGGCCGGTAAGGGCAATATTCAGGAAACGGCGAATGGCCGGGTCGTCTTCTATCACCAGGATTAATGCTTTGAAAACGTTCATCACAGGGCATCTGAACCGCCCGGAGCCTGCGGGTCAAGTGCGGCGGGCATTGTGGGAATGCTCTGATTGGGGGCGATGGGCAGTTGGAATATAAACTCCGCACCGCCACCGGATCGCGGACGTGCGATAATTTGGCCCTTGTGCAACTGCACGATGGCGCGACAGATGGCCAAACCCAGGCCTAATCCCCGAATCGGGCGACGCCCCGAATCGCTGTTGCCGTCCGAACGCCGACCGCGATAGAACTTTTCAAAGATACGGTGCGTCTCTTCAGGTGTCAGTCCGATACCGCGGTCCATGACGCGAATTTCCACCGAGTCGGCGGTGGACCTGGCCTGAATTTCGACGGGGGTCTGCACCTGCGCGTGTTCCACCGCATTTTCCAGTAGGTTGGATAGAATCTGTTCAAGTAGAATCGGATCGCCGTTTACCAGCGGCAACCCGTCCGCAACATCAATCTTAATTTCCCGATCCGAAATTACCTTTCTCCACCGGCTGGCCACAGCCACAATCAGTTCTTCCATATCCACCATTTGGCCGTGCGTTATCTCCATGCCCGATTCCAGTCGCGTCATTTCCAAAAGCTTTTCAATCAGCCTTTCCATCCGCTGCGATTCGGCGGCAATGGTCGTGATAAGTTCGTTTCGCACCGGCGCGGCCATGGCTTCTCCCGCGGCCAGAATACTGGTGGCGGAACCGGTTATGGCGGCCAGGGGGGTGCGCAGATCATGTGAAACCGCGGACAGAAGTGTGTTGTGCAGCAATTCGAGGTCTGTGCGTTCACGGACGCGCTGACTTTCTTCAGAAAGAATCATACGTTCCATGGCGACAGCTATTTGCGCGGTAAAAGATTCAAGCGTGCGCATCTGATCCGGATAGGCGAGCATGGCCGAATCACCCGGCAGAAGAAATAGCGCGCCAATCGTGTTCCGCACACCCTTAAGCGGCAGATACAATCCCTTTGCGGAGGGCAGCGTATCGGTGGTGGTCCCGGCGGGCTGTCCATGGCGAATCACCCATTCGGCCACGCCAAGTTCTTTGTCATCCAGCGTCAAGCCGTTGGAGGCACATGCCTGAACGGGCAAACCAGACTCCACGGGCCGCAGAATTCCCACGTCGGAATTAAAGAATTCCGCCACATGCCGTACCGCGGTCCGCATGACGGCCGTCTGATCCGCGCATAATATAAGTTCAAGGCTCAATTGCAATAAGGCGTTCGTGCGCTGTTCGCGGGAGCGCGAAAGACGTTCCTGATCGCGCAATTGCGTGGTCAGCGTGCTGATGACCAGACCGGTCAGAAGCATGACGCCAAAGGTAATCAGATACTGCGTATCCGATACGGCGAAAGAGTAGTAAGGTCGCACAACGGTATAATCAAAAGCCAGAACGCTCAGCACGGTCGTGACAATTCCCGTCGTGCGGCTGTAACGTGCGGATACCCATAGCACGCCCAGCAGATAAAGCATAATGACATTGATATCGGATAATCCCAACCCGTGGTACAAACCGATGCCCAGGGCGGTATTCACGGCCACGACAGCCAGCGCCATCGCCAATTCGCGCTGATCCAATTTCTTTTTAAACACGGAAGGAAGCGCGGCGGCGGTGTTGGCATCTTCGCGAATCAGGACCAGTTGAATATCGCCACTCTGTTGAATTAAGGAATCCATGAAAGATTTCCTGAACCAGCGGCGCCATCCCCCCATGGCCGGCTTGCCGATTAAAATGCGATCCACGCCCCGCTTTTTGGCGTAGGCGATAATTTCCAGTTCCGGACGAATCCCGGAAAGCGATACACTTTGCGCGCCCAACTGGCGGGCCAGTTCAAGTGTTTGCGCCACGCGGTTGCGGTCCGCATCGGAAAGTCGCCCATGGGCGAGCGGCTCGACATAAAGGGCGATCCACTGGGCCTTCCAGGCCGCGGCCATGCGCGCTGCGGTGCGTACAAGATTGGCGGAGGAAGGACTTGGTCCCACGCATACCAGCACGCGCTGGGAAACCGCGGATAAATCGCGTTGCGCAAACTGCTGATGAAAAGTGTCGATATCCCGATTAATCCGGTCCGCGGTCTGCCGCAGGGCCAACTCGCGCAGCGCCAGCAGGTTGCCCATTGTAAAAAAGTGCCGCAGGGCCGCATCGGCTCTTTGCCGGGCATAAATTTTGCCATCCCGCAGGCGTTCGATCAGCTTTTCCGGCGGTAAATCCACCAGTTGCACTTCCGCAGCCGTCTCGAATACCGAGTCGGGCAAAGTTTCGCGAAACTGCGAGCCGGTGGCACGCTCCACAATATCGTTTACGGATTCAAGATGTTGCACATTTAATGTTGTATAGACATCAATTCCGGCGGAAAGCAGTTCCACCACGTCCTGCCATCGCTTGGCATGGCGCATGGCCGGCGCGTTGGTGTGCGCCAGTTCATCCACCAGTATCAATTCCGGATTGGCGGCCAGGGCCGCATCCAGGTCGAATTCCTTGAGTGTTGTTCCGCGGTGGTCCACCAGTTTATAAGGCAGAATATCCAGCCCCAGCAGCAACGTTTCGGTTTCCGGGCGAATATGCGGCTCGGCATACCCCACGAGTACGCTTATGCCATCCTCCGCCTTGCGACGGGCTTCTTCCAGCATGGTGTAGGTTTTACCCACGCCCGCCGAAG
>JAJZEY010000333.1 GCA_021805585.1 Planctomycetota bacterium | reverse complement strand
GGGCGTGGCCACCAATAATTGCGCCGGTTTGGATCGACGCGCATCGTCAGTGTGGCGTAGCCGCCGTCATCCTGTGGCGGGGAAAGCGGTTGCAGCCGCAATGCGGTCTGATGCAATCCACCCACAATGAATTTCGCATGATGCAGAACCAGATGATGCGTCCGGTCCGAGGCCGCGTTTCCAAAAATGATCTGGTCCGCTATATGTTTTTCTGCCGAAGCGGCCAATACCGCTGGGGTTTGGCCAAGTGCAGCGATCAACACCGTGACAAGTCCCGTTGTGATGCCTGCAAGAATTCCGGAATATCCGGTTGATTTGCCTGTGCTTACCATTTATCGATTCCGCCTTTAACATCCAAAGCCGTTAAAAACCACTGTTACGCCATTATGCACGTAGCCGCCAGAAAATCTATATCCATTTGCGTTTAAATTGTATCAATTTGCGACAGTCCGTCTGGTGCGAACAGTTGGCCAGCGGCGGATCACTGAACATTGAAATATGATACAGCTAACGTTACAGCAGCGCTATGGCCGTTGAAGGGTGGCCTGGCCCGTATGAAGGTTGATTTTCCAATTGGCCGGTGGGGGCAGGCTCAGTCGGCCGTGGCGGATGTGCAAGGGCATCCACAAGTAGCGCGAGTTCCACAGGTTTCTAGGATGCCAGATGTCTCCCATATAAATCACCGTGGTGGCTTGGGTCCCCTTTATTTTCAGTAAAAATCCGGATTGCGACCGATATGTATTGGTTTTCGGTGGCGCTATATTGTGAAATTTGGACCATGGCCCGGCCAGGGATTTTGCCGTCGCATACACATCCGGGTTGGCTCTCCAACCCGTCAGATGCGAACCAATGACATAATACAGACCGTGATAATGCACCACACCAAGCCCCTCCAAGTGCATGTGAATCAGGCATATCTGTTTTTTTACCGCCAGATAATTTCTGGATAATTCCGCAATCCGAAAGCCGAATGGCCGGTCCTCAAATAACAGATACGCCCGCCCATTGCGTCCTGTATACTGGCCAATATCACGACTTTGATGCCCCAGCGGCTGGAACCGCCGGATATAGCGATAGTTGCCATCCACCGTATTGCATATGAATACCGCAACTTCGGCTAAACGGTACTGATTCGCGTCAATGTGGGCATACATGACAAACTTCCGGGTGGCCCGGTTGTAAAACACTTTGGGCCGTTCCAGAATCCAGTCGCCATGCAGCCCCGGCGGCTTTCGCAATTGAACCACTTTGTTCCTGAACTGCCAATGCACCAGATCGGTTGACCGGTAACACCCCACGTACCGTTCCTTCGGGTTGTTCCGTCGCGACCGATCTTCACCAAACAGATAGTACCATTGGCCCCGTTTTAAAATGCACCCGCCATGTGCCTGAATAAGACGTCCCCGGTTATCCAGCCAGCGGGCTTCCGGTCGTATTATGCCTGAAGCGCTTGCAATGCCGACTGTTGCACACAACAACAGACCGGCCAGCCATATGGGAGCATAATGGCCGAAACGAACGCTTCCTGATTGTGCCATGTCAATTCCTTTGCTTGTCGGACGTGCCCTGTAATGCGATCCGGTTCTTTAGATTTGCCATTCTTCGGAGTGGCTTTTGTCCAATGCGGATGTTTCGATTTTATCGTCTGTTTGATGTCGTTGGCATAATATTCACCGCACATTATCTGATTCCTGTACCGCGCTTCCCCACACCGTATGGCCGCGACATATAAATAACTAATTTTTCCCAGTAAATCAATGTGCCCCCGGTTGGCACTCGAAAACGATTGTACCGGTTCAGCCGGAAATGGAAAAACTGCGTGCGTGCCTGAGGTTCGCCTGTCCGCGAAGAATCCATTTTTTTTTGAGGCCTTGGGGAATGCTTTGGGTTGTGTGGGGGAAAGCGGCGCTTGGCCGCAGGCTGGACGTCGGGCGATTGATCAGGCCTGGAACTCTTATTGGGGCGAGGTGCTTATTTCGTCGCGCAAGGATTCGGTAAATTCGTCCAGGCAGTCGGCAATCGCCGCATGGAGTTCGGCAATGGCCGTCGCTCCGTCAGCCAGGGTTCCATCCTCTTCCACCCAGTATGACTGTTCCGGGGATTGCGCGAAATCGTCGTGGGTATTGATCACCTGAATTTCATCGACGCCGACGGCTTGCCTGCCGTCGGCCCGGTTCAAACTGCGGCGAGCCGCACCATGAATCGGGCAAGATGTGCCGGTAACGCGTGGCGCAATCGCCAGGTAATGCTTATTGGCCGGGAGCCGCGATGCTCCACATAGTCCACCGGTCCGAGAAAATAATAAGGCAGCGTCGTATTTGATCGCTTATTTGTTTCCCTGACGGCCAACAAAATCGTGTGGCCGTCCTCACCGCGCGAGAGGTACCGCCGGCCGGTTCGCGATTCGGCCGAGGTTGTACTTTGGGATTGCCAATGAAATAGATCGTGGCTGATTGCATAATCGTCATACATTGTGCTTGGTGAATAATGTTTGCTCGTCTTTTTTAGTGTGACCATAAGTAGATCGGCTTTTATGCGTGGAAGATAAACGACGCCCTCACGATTAGGCGGTTGATGCACAATATCCCAATGGCCGAGTGCTGCGAACATTTGCTCGCGCGAGTAGCGAGCAAGAAGATTTAGTGGGCATAAAGAGGCAACATCGCAGCCACCCTGGCGCACACGGATTTGCGTCCGGTTATATGAAAGCAACTCGAACATTTCATCGCGCAGCAGTCTATTCTCCCGCAGGAATCGTAAAATCTCTAATGCGGAAGAGGGTGAAAAAGACGGTATCCGAAGGGCAAAATGGAGCATGAGGAGTCGCCGCTGGGTCGTCTCATCGATCGCAATATCCTCCGCGAACCCGGTGCCGCCTGACAATAGCGTGTGCAACGAGTCGATCATGTCCACGTCATCGATATCAGCAAGGCGCAAA
>JAJZEY010000252.1 GCA_021805585.1 Planctomycetota bacterium | reverse complement strand
GGTTGGAACACCGGATGGTCTGATCGTCGGCACTAATTTTGAACGCAAATATCTGGCCGAAAATCGTGCCACCTATTCCATCGCGGCCACAAAGCCGGTTTAATGCGGGTGCTCCGTCAATCCTGATTTGCAGCCCTGGCAGGGCATCAGTCCGAAAACGCGGGGTAAACGAATCGCGGTGCTATATTTTCGCATCACGCCCCCGCAAAATAGAAAAAGCCGGAGCATGACGCTCCGGCTCGTGAGGAATCTGGTTTTCACCGCTTCGTTGGCAGCGTTATAGTTTCGCGGATCAGGTCACTTCATGGGCCCGTGGGTGCGCGGAATCATAGGCGTCCTGAATGCGTTTTGTCGACAGGTGGGTATAAATTTGCGTGGTGCTTAAACTCTGGTGGCCCAACATTTCCTGAACCGACCGCAAATCGGCCCCATGGTTGAGCATGTGCGTCGCAAAGCTGTGCCGCAGCGTGTGCGGACTGATATCCGGATCCAGATGCGCTTCAATCAGGTATTTGTCCAGCTTGCGCCGCACCGACCGCGTGCTTAGCCGCTGGCCGTGCTTGTTAATAAACAGCGCTGTGGCCGACTGGTTGGGCGGTACAATCTGGTTGCGCATTTCAATATATTTTTTCATAGCGGCCACGGCGGTCTCGCCGATGGGGCTCAGGCGTTCTTTGCGACCTTTACCCCGGACCTTCAGCACGCCGCCGGCAAAGTCAATGTCTTCAAAATTCAGCCCCACCAGCTCGCTGACGCGCATTCCCGTGCTGTAAATAACTTCGAGCATCGCCTTGTCGCGGCAGCCGAGCAGGTCGGTGTCTTTGGGTGTCTGAAGCAGTTTGGTAACCTGTTCCTCGGTCATGAATTTGGGCAGGCGTTTTTCCAGCTTCGGTGTGCGGATGGTCAACATCGGGTTATTGCCAGTCAAACCGCGTTTATTGAGGAACTTAAAAAAGCTTCGCAAGGTGGCCAGCTTGCGGGCCACTGTGGCCTTGGAATAATTGTGCTCGCGCATGTGCTGCAGGTAGGCACGCACGTTGTCCGGGCCGGCCGAAAGCAGCAGCCGGTCAAATTCTTCCGGCACCGGATCCGTTTCCGCCGTCTGCGGTTTTGAACCTGGTGCGTGATTGGAGGTTGGGCCGAATGAATCCGGCAGCCCGGCAAGGAAACGACCGAACTGCTTAAGATCGGCCCCGTAGCATTTGCTCGTATAGGTGGAGAAATGCCTCTCGAATTGCAGATAATTCAGGAAGTCCTGAATACGCTGTGGCTGGGGAATCTGGTTTTCCATGATGCACTGAACCTTTCGACCGCGCAATGGCCGCCAGTCGTCCACGACTGGCTGGGCCGATGCCGCGATCATCGCCAAAAAACATCGGATCAATTCCATTGACCCGCCTTCAGTGCTCTCCATCCGTCGTGCACGCCCCGGTCAAAAGTTACCAGACCCCTTACAGCAGGCCCGATTCCGGTTCCGACACCCGGCTTTCCGACCGGCGTTGCCCCGACGGATTTCAAAGTATTTATCGGCGTTTTATGTGGCAAACGTGAACGGCATGTCAATATATTTCTTAAGGCTTCGTTTTTTGCGGAAGATGCATATTTTAAGGGATTTTTACGATTTATATCGGACGCCGCACCGGGGCATTGGAATCAGCGATCGCCGCCGGTGTTTTCGATGTGCCGGAATCTCAATTTTCGGCGGCGGCGGTAAGTTCGCCCCGTTGCAGAAAGTGCTGTTTCGCTTCGCCAATAAGGTAGAACGAACCGGTAACGGTTACCAGGTCTTCGCGCGTAATCGCGCGTGAGGCAATTTCCATTGCCTCATTGAACGAGCCGGCAACCTGCGCCATTTTTCCGAACCGTTCCACATAGGCGGCCGAAAGTTCGTCCGGCGCGGCGCTCTTAGGATTGTTGGCGCTGCGGGTAAAAATGACTTTATCCGCACCGAGTGAAATCTGTTCCAGCATGCCGTCGATATCTTTGTCGCAGTTGCAGCCGAAAATGACCACCATGCTGTCATATGGTATGTACTGGCTGATGCCTTTGAATAGTGCTTGAACCGAAGCCGCATTGTGGGCACCGTCAATCACGACACGCGGGTCGCGCCAGATCATTTCCATCCGGCCGGAAATGGCCACACGGGCTAAGCCCTCGGCAACCTTGGCATCGTTAATGGGCAGTCCGCGTGTCTTAAGTCTGTCCAGCATCGCCAAAGCCAGGCCGCAATTCACCGCCTGATGTTCGCCAATAAGAGGTACCGTTAAATGTTCAAATCGGGAGGTTGGCGTCATCAGCGTTATCCGAACATGCGGGCCGATGGGACGGGCGATTTCAAAACGGTGCGAAAATTCAATATCCGATCCTACAAATGCCAGTGGGGCGCGCACCTGCTGGGCTACCCGGTTAAGAACCGCCATGACCTCCGGTGGTTGAAGCGAAGCGACCGCAGGCACATCTTTCTTGAATATTCCGGCCTTTTCCTCGGCTATTTTGGCCAGTGTGGATCCCAGTACCGCCATGTGGTCATAACTGATTGAGCAGATACCGGTCACTTCCGGAGTGATCACATTTGTGGAATCCAGCCGGCCGCCCATACCCGTTTCAATGACCGCAATATCCACCTGCTGGTCGGCAAAATAACAGAAGCCGACGGCCGTCATAATTTCAAAAAATGTTGGACGATCTGTTCCCATTTTGCGAATGGCGGCGTCGGCGCGTCGCACCAGCTTTACAAAATCGGAATGGGATATCATACGGCCGTTAATGGCAATCCGTTCCCGGATGTCAATTAAATGCGGACTTGTGTAAAGTCCCACCTTCAGGCCGCCGTGCTGGAGCATGGCCGCAAGCATGGCACAGGTACTGCCCTTGCCTTTGGTGCCGGCCACATGGGCCGATTTAAATTTGGTATGCGGATCGTCGAGCAATTTCAGCAGCC
>JAJZEY010000591.1 GCA_021805585.1 Planctomycetota bacterium | reverse complement strand
GAAGCCATTGTCAACCACATGAAAAAAACCTACAATCTCATGATCGGCGATCTTTCCGCCGAACGCATCAAAATTGAAATTGGCTCCGCCGGCCCCACCGGGCCGGAAACCACCATGGAAGTCCGCGGACGGGATATGATCAGTGGTTTGCCCCGCAAATGCATCATCACCAGTGAAGAAATCCGTGAAGCACTGCAGGAGCCAATTGGAAAAATTATTGATGCCATTACCGTGACTCTTGGCCGAGCTGAACCGGAACTTGCCGCAGATCTGGTGGAAACCGGTATCTGCCTGGCAGGTGGCGGCAGCCTTTTGCGCGGTGTAGATCAGGTCATTCATCAGGCCACGGGCCTGCCTGTTCGCCGTGCCGAAGACCCGCTTACCTGCGTGGCCCGCGGCACCGGCGTGCTGGTGGAGAACTTGGAAAGCTGCAAAGAGGCGCTGGAATCAGACCTGGATGATTCCTGACATCCGCCCTTTACGGGTCGCCGCAAGTGGAGACGGCGAATGCTGTTCTCCGGCGCTTACCGGCCTGCCCGGGCCACTGCGGGCTCCTGATCGTGAGCCGCCCGCGAGCACGAAAAATTCAACATTGCCGTTTTCGGGCCTTTCATGATTCGAATGTCGCCACGTCGCTGGTTCTGGATATTAAACCTGGCTGCCGTTGTCTGCATTGTACTTTCCGCGCGACAGCCAACGGTAGTTCACCGGCCGCGTGTTTTTATTTCACAACTGGTCAAAAGCGCCTTGGTTCCCGTGGCCTGGACTTTTTCATGGGCACAGGTTTCATTGAACCGCGTGCTTCACCCCCAGCCGGACATTACCAGCCGAATCACCTTCGTCAAGCAGCGCGATCAAAATGAAATTGCCATGCTGGTGCAGCGCATCGCTTTGCTGCAAAATATCGTGCGCGAATCTAAACTCGTCACGCGAGATTTTCCAGGTTTAGCGTCTGCGGTTCGCCGCATTGCCAATATCGATGGCTTCTCCACCGGTTCGGTCGACTCGTGCACCCTTGACCAGGGCTACCGCGACGACCCGCGAATCGCCGTGGGAGATGCCGTCCTCGCCCATCAGGCGCTGGTCGGCCGACTTATTTCCGTCGGACCGGAAACCTGCACCGTCCGACTTTTGACTGACCCGCGAATGAAGGAAATTGCTGCCATTGTGCGCCCCGCGCCCGATGGACAGATATCCATAGACCCGCAGTGTTTTGTGCGCGGCCGCGGCAACGGACTGATGCGATGCCACCCCAATGAAACCTTGGGCTATTCGCCACCGCGACCGGGTGACCTGCTCCTCCTCAATGACACCGACTGGCCCGCCGCCGTTAACGGTGCGGTCATTGGCGTGGTCAACAGTGTGCGGCCATCCAGCCGCACTTCGTTGCGATGGAAGTTGAAAATTGCCCCACGCGTGGATGTTCAGCAGATTCATCATGTCTGGATTGTACTGACTGCCCGGCGGTAATTTGTAAATTCAATTCCGCGTTTACACGCCAACCACAGCCGATTGACGGCCCGCCGACAACTCTTCAGCTATCCGGTAACCACCGCGGCCTGTTCATCCGCATGATAACTGGATCGAACCAGCGGACCGGATTCTACAACCGAAAATCCCATTTCCAGACCAATTTGTTTGAATCGGGCAAACTGCTCAGGGGAAATCCACCGATCAATCGGAAGGTGTTCCCGTGTCGGCTGCAAATACTGACCGAGGGTCAGAATATCCACGTTCTGGGCACGAATATCGCCCAAAGTTTGAATCAGTTCCTCATCTGTTTCACCGATGCCCAGCATCAGTCCGGTTTTGGTTAAAAAGCCCTGCTCCTTGGCACGCCTAAGCAGTTCCAGCGAACGTGGATATTTTGCCTGCGGCCGCACGCGAAAATACTGGCTGGGCACGGTTTCAATATTGTGGTTTAGAATGTCTGGTCGCGCCGCAAGCACCGTTTGCAGATCGTTCCAGTGGCCACAGAAATCGGGAATCAGAACTTCAATGGTGGTTCCAGGAGATGCGGCTCGCACTTCCCTAATCGTCGCCGCCCATACCCCCGCGCCGCCATCCTTTAATTCATCCCGATTCACCGATGTCATGACGATATGCCGCAGTTTCATAACTGCGGCGGCGGCGGCCACGCGCTTCGGTTCTTCAAGGTCCAGTGCCGGCGGCCGCCCTGTTTTAATATGACAGAAGCCACAACTTCGCGTGCAGACATCACCCAGTATCATGATTGTGGCCGTCCCGCGCGACCAGCACTCCCCCATGTTCGGGCATTTGGCCGATTCACAGACCGTGTGTAGACGGTTTGTATCAATGACGCCGCGCAGGCGGCTGTAGCCCGGACCCGCCGGCAGCTTTACCCGCAACCACGCCGGCTTGCGTCCAGGTGCCATGAAGTCTGGCTTGCCACTGTCCATGATCGGCAGAGAAACCGACGATTTTTCTGAATGAATCATATTTTTCGGCCCATCAAATGTATGCAGCCTATCAAAAACAACGCGGCCCAAGCGCCAACCAGGCCCGCAACCCGCCCAGCCGGACCCGTGCAGGATTATAGCGGATTGGCCCGCGGTTTAAACCCATGAATTAATACCGTTGATTCAGTCCAGCAGGTTAGACGGGTTCTTAACCGCCAACAATTGCGGATACACCACCTGCCGAATGATTGGCATGCAATGCCTTTGTCAGAGCAAAATTTCAGGAAGACTGCCTCGCGATGGACACACCTGGAAACGTCAAGATTCCCAACCCTAACGGCTGGTTATGACAGCGCACAAATTGCATTTACCCGCAAACGGGATAGGTGGTTCACGGCCCATGCCCGCGGCGGCGAATCGGCCATCAGGTGCCTTTATTGTCCAAAATAGCCTGCACGCTTCGCAGAGAATCCGCAATTCCCTCCATGCCCGGATGAATCCGCAAAGCCGCCTGATAGCGGTCTC
>JAJZEY010000419.1 GCA_021805585.1 Planctomycetota bacterium | reverse complement strand
GCTGATGAATATGACGACAAAAGCGACCAATATTGTTTGGCATGGGGGCAAAGTGACTCCCAGCCAGCGCGCCGCGATTACCGGGAGCACCGGCTGCGTTCTGTGGCTGACTGGGCTTTCCGGTTGTGGAAAATCAACAATTGCGATGCAGTTGGAACAGCGGTTAATCAGTCAGCGGCGGATTGCGTATGTACTGGATGGTGACAATCTGCGGCACGGTTTGAATAGCGACCTGGGCTTTACCGCCGCCGACCGCACGGAAAACATTCGGCGCGCCGGCGAAACGGCTAAACTTTTTGCCGATGCCGGATTGATTGTCATTTGCGGTTTTATAAGTCCATTTGCAGCGGATCGGGCGGCGGTGCGCAGTAAGCTGCCGCCTGGAAAATTTATCGAAATATTTGTTGATGCGCCGCTGGATGTCTGCAGTGCCCGCGATCCCAAAGGTCTTTACAAAAAGGCCCGCGCCGCGCAGGCCGATGGTCGCCCGATGCTTATGACCGGTCTGGACCAGGCGTATGAAATTCCGGAAAGGCCGGAAATTCATCTTCATACCGACCGGCAAAATGTGGAGGCGTGCGTTGAGGCAATAGAAGCCTTTCTGGCCGGGCAAAATATATTCGAGGCGCGAAAAAATTTATGACACACCCCGCCGATACCCAATGGGTGGATCTGCATACCCATTCCACCGCCAGCGATGGCAGCCTGACGCCCACGCGACTGATCGCCAGCGCCAAAAATGCTGGCCTGGCGGGCCTGGCGCTGACCGATCATGACACCGGAAACGGACTTCTGGAAGCTGCCGAGGCGGCGCGGCAAGCCGGAATTCGGTTCGTCCCCGGTATTGAAATTTCGGCGGAATTTCCGCATCCGGGCACCCTGCACCTGTTGGGCTATTTTATTGATCCGGTTTCGCCCGCCCTTAAACGCATGAGTCGGATACTGCTGGAAGGACGCGATGCCCGCAATCCGCGCATCATTGCTCGCCTTAACGAGCTTGGCTGTGCCATCACCATGGCTCAGGTACAGGCTATCGCACGGCGCGGCGTAACCGACGGCCGCGCGGTGGTCATTGGCCGTCCGCATATCGCCCAGGCCCTGGCCGACGCCGGCTGCGTAGCCAGTGTCAAGCAGGCCTTTGACGTTTACCTTGGTACGACCGGCCAAGCCTATTTTGACAAAGAACGCCTGACCCGCAAACAGGCCATTGACTGTATTCATGATGCCGGTGGTCTGGCGGTTCTGGCGCACCCCGTACAATTACGCACCGGCCACCCGGCGGAACTGGAAAATATTGTGTCCAATCTCAAGGAAATCGGTCTGGACGGTATTGAAGCCTGGCACAGCGACCATCGTCGGCAGGATTCAGAATTTATATTGTCTCTGGCGCGCCGGTATCATCTGGTTCCCACCGGCGGATCAGATTTTCACGGTACCGGCAAGCCGGATATTACCCTTGGCCTGGGGCGGCAAAATGTCCGTGTGCCGCTGGCCGTGCTGGACGAACTGGAAGCCGCATGGCGGCGGAAGGCACCGCCGGAGCAAGCTGCCGAGTCGGTGCGGATTCAATCGGAGGCAACCTGAATGATGTCCGGCGACGCACCCGCAATTCCCGCAATCTCGGTTCCGGCGCAGCCGCTGGACCCATCCGCGGTGGATGCACTTAACGCACGTTTTGCGTCCGCGCATCCGGCGGATATTTTTCAATGGGCGGGCGAAACGTTCGGACGCGGCCTGATTATGACCAGCAGTTTTGGCGCTGAAAGCATGTGCGCCATCCATCTGGCCACGCGGGTATTTCCGCAAATTCCTATTGTATTCGTGAACACGGGCTATCTGTTTCCGCAGACCCTGGCCTTTATGGAACAGATGCGACGGGAGTATCAGTTGAATGTGCTGGAGTTTCATACCCGCAACGATCCGGTGGTCTGGTTGACGGTTAACGGCGAACCCGACCCGCGACAGCGAAACAATGTCGATGCGTGCTGTGCGGCCAATAAAAACGAAGTATTCGACCGGGCGATGCGCGACCTGGCTCCGACCGCCTGGATACGCGGTGTTCGCGCGCATCAGTCCGACCATCGTGCCAAAATGAGGGTTGTGGAATTTTCGCGACGTGTTAACGCCTGGGCGATTTCCCCATTGCTGGGCTGGAGTCATCGGCAAATTTTTGACTATATGAAGCAGAATCAGTTGCCGCACCATCCCATGTGGCAGGAAGGATATGTCTCCATTGGCTGCAATCCGGAAACCTGCACGCGGCCCGTGGCCATGGAGGATGCGCATCGCAGCGGTCGCTGGTCCGGCATGGACAAAACGGAATGCGGCATTCATCTGGATCAGGGCGCGGGCATCTGACTTTCGCGGGTGCCGCGCCCGCTGCCATATTTGATTCGGCATATTTCCGTGGGTATTGGTCCGTCGGTTCCGACGGCATTTATTGTGGCGATTTGAATAGAAGGGCGTTGCGGCCTTCCGCCGGCTGGCGCCTTGCACCGGCATGCCAGACGCCAGCCAAGCTGGAAAGCAGCCGGAGTCAAACAAATGACTCCGCGTTTGCTGTTCTGATTGTCCCGTTGTCCCGGGCAGGCGGATTGCAGCCTGCGGTTCAGGATGTCCTTCACACGCGGCCGATGCCGGTGCGGGGGGACTTTTTATTCGGGCGAACCGGCAACCTTGAAAATCCCCGCGCGGGCAGTTTTCACAATGACCGATCCATCCGTCAAATAAGACTATAACCGGGGAAATTCGGACTGGTAGTCTAATTTTGCGCAAAAGTTATATACTTTAGCGCAAACGCCAAAATGGCGTCCACAGGCCAATTTTGCAGGGGTGATTCATATTTATTGTGGTCGGGCGGGCCAGCGAATGGACATATCTTATCCATTTAGGCCTCGGTCCGGCCATCAGGTTGCGGCCGCAGCCGGGGCGTGGGAAAGGTTTGCC
>JAJZEY010000100.1 GCA_021805585.1 Planctomycetota bacterium | reverse complement strand
TGGCGACAAGCTGGCGACCGCTGCGGAAAATCGCCCCGGAGCTTCCGAAACCGACCGCCCGGACTGTCCTGACATGGCAGTGCGGGCGCTTTGTGTCGGAGCTGTTGAGCCGAAAATCGTCGGCCAGGTCGCGCGGCCGGCGGAATTCGCCTGGAAGATTAAAACAGCGTATGACACGAGGTATCTGATTCATGGCGGACGCATCAACTCTGGAAAAGTGCATGGACCTTCTGGGCTACCGGTTTAATAATCCGGCGTTGCTGGAAACGGCCCTGACCCACGCCTCCTGCGCCGACGAGCGCCGCAACAGCAACGAAAGGCTTGAATTTTTAGGCGATTCAGTGCTTGGACTGGTGATCTGCCACCATGTGTATGACCAGTATCCGGAAAAACTGGAGGGGGAACTGACCATTCTCAAATCCGCAGTGGTAAGCCGCAAAACGTGCGCCGCCATCAGCAACGAAACGGGCCTGACCGGATTTATAGCGGTGGGGCCGGGCATGGATAAAACCGGCCGCCTGCCGCATAGTCTTGCCGCGGGCGTTTTTGAATCCGTGGTCGGGGCGATTTATCTGGATGGCGGGTTTGCGGCCGCACGGATATTCATACTGGCCGCCACCGAACGATGGATAGCGCGGTATGCCTCATCCATGCACCAGCAGAATTTTAAATCAGTGCTCCAGCAGCATACCCAGCGGCATAGCGGCGGCACGCCGACTTATGAAGTTCTGGCGGAAAGCGGTCCGGATCATGACAAATCCTTCTGTATCCGCGTGGTGGCCGCGAGCAAAGCTTTTGAATCGGCATGGGGGCAAACCAAAAAGCAGGCGGAACAGCAGGCGGCATTCAATGCGCTTCGCGAATTGGGCGTCCTGGCGGAATTGGGCCTGACGCCCGGCGCGGAACATGTAAACCCGGAACGCCCGGCAATTCAGGACAAATCTCAATAAAACGTGGTAACGCGATAACCGGACCGGTAATGGCACCGGATTTGGCCGGCCGGCAACAGGCTGGCACGGCGCTTAGCCGCTGTTTGCATGCGCATCCGGCAAGCGACGCCGCCGGCGGGTGGAAAAAACGCGCCGGAATTCGCAAGTTCCTGTGTCCCGTTGCCCAAAAGCGCTGGGCATTGGCGGCGAGATTCCGCTGTGGGGTATCACGTCGGCCATTTTTCCGCTTCCAGTCACATTCATCCGGACATCTATTTTCCCGGCGATGCCAACCGAAAGCCAAAGGCCTCCGCCTTGGGGATTTTATCGGCCACTTGCCGGCGGCGCATCCGGGCCTGCGTCGGGCTGCGCCCCATAATAAAAAAAATAGCGCACGGGCGGGGGTTTTGCTTGTTTGTCGCGCCGGCATGGTCGATGAAATATCCGTCGGGGATGGAAGGGTCCGGGGATGGACGTAAAACCCCCGGCGGAAGAATGAAAGATTCCCGGGACACCAAAAAGGAAGTGCGCAACGGAATATGCCGAGGAACCGATTTTATAAACTAGTTATGTACATTTTTTGAGAGGACTTTTAAATGATTGCTTCACACCGGAAGGACGTCCGGATGTGGAGAGAGAGACACAGTGCGGTTGTTTCACTGGCGATTGCCGGGGCCGCGGCGCTGGCATTAAATTCACACGCCGGCGCGACGGTTTCCACAACACTGCTCCCCCCCACCGCACCGTCGGCCATTCCCGCGGGAACCACTTACAACCCCACACAAACACAGATCGGCCTGCCCCAGCTGCTTGCGGCCAATTCGGGCCTGACGGGCGCGGGCGTGACCGTAGCGCAGGTGGAGGCCCCGCTTTCCGGCGGCGACTATTTTGAACCCACCATTTCCCAGACCGGTGTTTCCCCGCTGATTTTCACCTTTGTTAATGGATCCGGTACGGTATCCACCGCGCAGAACACGTCGGAAGAATCCGGCCATGCGACCTATGTGGGCCAGTTGTTCTATGGCACCTCGGGCGGAATTTCGCCGGGAATCAGCCAGATTTATGTGTTCGACGCCAACGACGCCTACCTGGCCATGGCCAATGGAAACACCCTGATTCCAACCGGCGACACCATCGCGCCGGCGGTCGTGAATCAGAGTTTCGTATTCCCGGGCGAAAACGCCTACGGAATCCAGTACCTGGACTCCCTTTATGACAATTATGCCGCAGCCCACAACACACTGTTTGTTTCGGCCATCGGCGATGGCGGCAGCAGTTACGCCACCGGCACCAGTCCGGTCAGTTATGTCAATCCGCCCGCGGACGCCTATAACGGTATCGGTGTGGCCGCCCTCAATGGCGGTTCCGGCGTGGGACCAACCTATGACGGCCGCAGCAAGCCGGATATCACCGCACCCGGAAGCTACACAAGTTATACGACGCCCATTGTTTCCGGCGCAGCGACTCTGCTGATTCAGGCTGGCGACAATGGAATTGGCGGAGCTGGCACGCAAAGTGCGGCCACCGATATTCGCACCGTCAAAGCACTGCTGCTTAACGGGGCGGTCAAGCCGACCGGCTGGACAAATTCGTATACGGTCAACAGCGGTGTGATCACGTACAATGCCCCGACCGCCTTTTCCCGCACGCCGCTGGATCCGCGCTATGGCGCGGGCGTGGTGAATGTTTACAATTCCTATGAACAACTGGCCGCGGGCGAACACACCTACAGCACCACGGCCACGCAGGCGGTCGATGCCGCACCGGTGTACGCCACCACGGCCGGACCTGTCGAAACGAGCTTGACCGGCTGGAACCTGGCCACCATTACCAGTGGCACGAGCTTTGACGCGGCGCAACATTATCTGTTCAACCTTCCGGGCACAGGCGGCAATTCGTATGACCTGACGGCCACACTTACCTGGAACCGACAGGTGAATCAGACCGCGATTAACAATTTGTCGCTGTATCTGATGAGTGCCGGCGGCAGCGAACTTGCGGGCAGCTTCAGCACCATA
>JAJZEY010000137.1 GCA_021805585.1 Planctomycetota bacterium | reverse complement strand
GGACGCGCAGTTCCGCTGGAACCTGGAATGTATGATTGAAGCGAGGGAGTTTATGAAAATCGCCACGCCCGCGCAGAAGAAAGCTTTTTTGGCAGATGTCGCAAACGGCCATATCGGGCTTGATGCCTTATATGACAACGAGCTGACCGGCCTGTGCCAGCCGGAAGAACTGTTGCATTATGTCGCCTATGCCCGGCATTTTGAGCGCAAGTACCGTGTGTCAATCGACTCGGCGATGATCAGCGATGTACCCGGGTATACATGGGGTATGGTTCCGGTGCTATCCAAAGCCGGGGTGAAATACTGGTCCTGGGGGCCTAACCGCGGCTACTCGCAGCAATGGAACAATCAGCCCTTTTACTGGTTGTCGCCGTCAGGCCGCAGCCGGGTGCTGGTCTGGCAGAGCTGCCGAGGATATCAGTCCGCCTTTGCACCGCATCGGCCCGGCGGTATGTCGGCGAATTACCGCCGTGACGCTGCCGCCCTGCGGCATTTTATCAACCAGTTTGCCGCCGCCAATCCGCAATTTCCCTATTCCATGATTTATACCCGCTGGACGATCGGCGATAACGGACCGCCGGATCCGAATCTTTCCCGGTTTGTCGCCCGGTGGAATGCGCGGTATACAGCACCGCATCTGGTCATCGCGACAACGCGCCAGGCATTTCGCGCACTGGCGGCGAAATACGGGAACACACTGCCATCGTATACGGGAGATTACAACGGATATTGGGAAGACGGTGCCGCGTCGGCGGCGCGAGCTACTGCCCTGAACCGTCGTGCCGGCAACCGGCTTTCCCAAGACCAGATGCTCTGGTCCATGCTTCGGGTGCCGGGCTATCCAGCGCATGAATTCAACCGGGCGTGGCGGGATGTACTGCTGTTCGATGAGCATAGTTGGGGTGCCGATTGTGCGTGGCGGCAACCCTATCGCAAGTTTACGCGTGAACAATGGGCGTGGAAGCGCCGGTATGCGGCGCGGGCAACGCATATTTCCAATGTTCTCCGGCGGCGCGCCACACGCTCGCTCCACGCGCCAGCCTGGTCGCGATGGTTCGGCGTATTTAACACCTGCAACTGGACGCGCAACTCTCTGGTGACCGTGCCGCCGGCGCTGGCTCTGGCGCGCGGTGCCCTGGTAGTCCGCCACGGCCCGCCACCCGCGAAAGCGCCGAAGTCGTGGAGGCGCTGGGTGCGCGGCGTCCATGTGGTGAACGCTAGAAATCAGCCGGTGCCATGCCAGCGTATGCGTGATCAATCGCTGGTGTTTCTAGCCCGCAACGTTCCGGGGCTGGCGGCGCGGCGATATCATGTCGCGCCCGGTCACAGCGTTTTTTCCTTTTCGGGGTTAACGCCCGCCCGCGCTCGCGGAGGCACGTTATCCAACGGACTGATCCAACTGCATGTTAATGCCACCACCGGCGCTATAGACAGCCTGTACATGAAGGGAATTGTGGGAAATTTGGTTAACGCAAAAAATAAGACCGCACGCGGACTCGACGACTATATTTATGTGCTGGGTGCCCATGCAAAGAATATCATGCGGAGCGGCCGGCCCGTGATCCGCGTTCTCGCAGACGGTCCACTAGTGGCGGAGCTGGAAATTCGTTCATCAGCGCCGGGCTGCAGCGTTCTGATCCGCCGGATTTCGCTGGTGGCAGGTCGGAAAGAGGTTTATTTATCCGACCTGCTGGATAAACAGCAGGTTTATCCGAAGCACGAAGCGGTTTACCTTGGTTTTCCGTTCGCGGTGGGCCATGGAGTGATCCGCTACGATGAACCATGGTCGATCATACGGTTGGGACGGGATCAATTAAAATGGGCGCACAAAAATTCGTTCACGGAGAATCGATGGGTGGATGTGTCAAACCACCGGATTGGCGTCACCTGGGCCGGTATCAGTGCACCGATGTTTGACGTCGGGCGTATCACCTCCGTAACGATAGAACATGGACAACCCTCCCCGCGTCATGTGGTGGGCGGTTCCACTATTTATTCCTATGTCATGAACAATTACTGGCGCACCAACTACCGAGCGTTCCAATGCGGAATGGCAGTGTTTCACTATGTTTTAAGGCCGCACCGGGTATTTTCGCGGGCTGCGGCCCAGCGGTTCGGCCTTGACACCCAGCAGCCGCTGGTCACAGCGCTGATCGCGCCTCATGCTAAATCTTTTGCGCCGCTCCTGACGGTAACGCCGGCCAGTGTACTGGTGGAAGCCTGTCATCCCAATCAGCATGGAACCCTGGCCGTACGCCTGTTTAACGCGGGCCGCCATAACGCCACGGTTCATCTGATGGCGGGGTACGCCGGAAAAGCCGTTCTGTTTCACACCGGATTATTCGGACATCATCCTCAAGAGTTGGCCGGACCGCTGGTGCTGGCTCCATTACAATTTGCTACGCTCCAAGTAAAGTTTAAATAGGGATTTAATTTGATGCGTTTAATTGTTTTCCTGTCGATGTGCTTTGTGGCGGCGATTTCTTCCACCCTTAGAGCCGGGCCGGTCCCTGTAATTTCGCGCACTGTGCAAACGCTTGACCAACACTGGGACATAATCCGACTTCCAGCACTGGCCGCGAAAAAAGCCGCGCCGCTGATGACACGGGGGGAGCTTCAGAAACTGCGATGCCCGGGTCCCAGCGCGAACTGGAAACCGGTGCAACTGCCCGACGACTATATTGTATGCGGAAAATTTAACCATCGCGCCGTTGCGGGGCATGGATCGCTTCCGGTGTATCCGGCGTGGTACCGGCGGGAAATTCTCATTCCCGCATCGGCAAGTGGCAAAACCGTCTGGCTGAACTTCGGCGGCGTATACCGCGATGCCATTGTTTTTATCAATGGTCGTTATGTCGGTCAGCATCCCAGCGGTTATACGGCCTTTCGCTACAACATTTCCAACTTGGTTCTTTATGGCCTGCCCAATCAACTTGCCGTGTAGATCGATGCAGGCTGGTTCG
>JAJZEY010000095.1 GCA_021805585.1 Planctomycetota bacterium | reverse complement strand
GCCGATGCCATTATTTTTGGCACGCCCACCCGCTTCGGCAATATGGCCGCCCAAATGCGAAACTTTCTTGACCAGACCGGCCAACTCTGGTTCCACGGCAAGCTGATCGGCAAAGTGGGAAGCGTGTTTGCCAGCAGCGCCAGCCAGCACGGCGGCCAGGAAACAACTATTACCAGTTTCCATACCACGCTGCTGCACCACGGCATGATCGTTGTCGGGGTCCCCTATTCTGAACAGCGGCTGGTGACCATGAGCGAACTTTCCGGCGGAACGCCCTATGGCGCAACCACCATCACCGGTGGCGATGGCAAGCGCATGCCCAGCGAAAACGAACTGGCAATCGCCCGGTTCCAGGGCAAACATGTAGCCCAAATTGCCGCAAAACTGGCGGCAAAATAACGCTGCATAATAGTTTCCCATGAGGCCAAGCCCCACGCCCGCAGGAGGAAAATGCGCGATTTTCAGAGCGGCAAAGGGTGGCACGGGTTTACCTGCGTCGCCGCCGGGGCTGGTCCGGCGTCCGCCCCCACCGGCACCCCGGATTTTCCACTGCACCGGAGGGGGTGTCATATATCAGACGGGACGGTCCCCAGACCGCTACATCACGCCGGGGTTGTAAGTGACAAACCGAGTGTTGGCCCCCAGGAAGGTCAGTTTCACGGTATCGCAGGGGCCGTTGCGCTGTTTGGCAATAATCAGAAGCGCTTCATTAAGTTTATCCGGGTTCTGCTCTTCCCATTCCTTGTCGCCGCGGTGCATGACAGCTTCCCGGTGCAGCAGGATGACGACATCCGCATCCTGTTCAATACTGCCCGATTCGCGCAAGTCGCTGGTGCGCGGCAGGCGGTTTTCGCTTTCCGAGGCCCGATTCAACTGCGAAAGGCAAATAACCGGGCAATCCATTTCACGCGCAAGCGCCTTAATCCCGCGGCTGATGGAACTGATCTGCTGTTGGCGGTTTTCCTCGCGCGGGGCTTCCATTAACTGCAAATAGTCAACGACCACCATTTCAATTCCGTACTGCAGTTTCAGCCTTCGTGCCTTGGTGCGAAGGTCCAGCAACGTCAGGCCGGGAGTATCATCTATGTAAATAGAACCTTCCGCCAGCGCCCCAACCGCCCCGCCGATTTTGGCATGATCGTCACGGGACAACATACCGCGTCGCAGGGAATGGGAATCCACCCCGCTGCGCGAGCATAACATGCGCTGCGCCAACTGCTGGCGCGACATTTCCAGGGAAAAAACCGCCACCGGCTTTTTCAGGTCCACACCCACATGCTCCACAATATTCATTGCCAGGGCTGTTTTTCCCACGCTGGGCCGCGCCGCAACCACAATCATTTCACCTTTTTGCAGTCCGCTGGTCAGGTTATCCAGCTCCACATATCCACTGGCCACACCGGTGATATGAACACCATTGTTGCGGTGCAGCATTTCCATTGTCTCGCCCAATACGTCGCCCAGCAGTACCGGCTTACCCATCTGCTTTTTCTGGGCAATTTCAAAAATCCGTCCCTCCGACCGGTCTAATACACTGGCGGGGCTTTCCGGACTTTCGTAGCAATCCTTTAATGTGCTGGTACACGCGCTGATCAACCGGCGCAAAAGCGATTTATCCCGCACCATACCCGCGTAGGTTTCCGCGTTGCCCGCGTTGGGAACGCAGTTAAGAATTTTTTCAAGAATGTCGTACCCGCCCGCCTGGTCGTACTGGCCTTTCCGGATCAGCCAGTTGCTAAGAGTAATACCGTCAATGCCGGTATTGGCCTCAAACATTTCCCGCATGGCACTAAAAATGAGTCGGTGTTGAAGGGAGAAAAAAACGTCCGCATCATCCACGATCATCAATACCGGACCAATCACATCCGGCGCGATCAGCATTGAACCGAGCAACGCCATTTCAACCGCCGGATCGTGCGGCGGCTGCCGGTCCAGCAGCGAAAGTTCCTGCGATGCCAACGGCATAACGCCCCCACCCGGACGCGGACGGGCCGTAGTCGCCTCGGAAATCGGTGAATCCTCCATGGTATTCCCTCCGGTCGGAAGGTTGGGAATAGCGCGTCCGCCGGGCAGGCGGGTCGTGACGGATCCCGAACCGCCCGCAGGTCCGCGGACCGCAAACTCCAGATAAGTTATTCAGCGGCGGTTGGTTCCGCGGCGTCGGGGACGGTCGCTTGAGTTGCAGCGGCGGCCTGGCCCTCGGCGGCTTTTTCACGTACCACCCATACCTTCACCTGGGCCTTCAAATCGGCCGCAAGCTGAATAGGAACGGTAAAGGTGTCAATACGCCGCAGGGGTTCATCCAGCCGGACATCATCGGGGGTAATGGCGTGACCGAGCTTCTGAAGTTCTTCGGAAATATCGCGACGGGAAACCGATCCAAACAGATGCCCCTCTTCGTTGGAAGCCCGCACCACGGAAATTTCCACACCTTCCAGCGCGGTACAAAGCTGCTCCTTTTGCTGACGAAGCAGTTTCTGGTGGGCTTCATATTCCTTGCGGGCGGCTTCAAATCGTTTGATGTTCCCGTCCGTAGGCTCCACGGCCAGTTTTTTTGGAATCAGGTAATTGCGGGCGTAACCTTCGGTCACATCCACCACTTCGCCCACCACACCAATCTTGGAAATTGTGTCTGTCAAAAGGATTTTCATTTTTTACCTCGTAAAGTGTAATTTTCAATTCGGCTTTTTTTTCTCGCCCGGTTCGCCGGGCATCCACGCATTGGCATTGGCTTAAAATTAAAAGGGTATGTCGTCCTCGCGAATCGGCGGCGATTCGTCATCCATTGGAGGAACCGGCCGCGAGGCGGATGCCGCGCCGCCCGTCGGGGCCGGACGACCATACGTCCGTGGCGCAGGCCGCGGACTTGATACTTCATCCATCGCCGCGTCGCCATCCACGCTTTGTTGTGGGCCGCCGGCGGGCCGGGAATCAATAAACTGGAAGCCTTCCAGAATCACCCGCATT
>JAJZEY010000433.1:1276-2968 GCA_021805585.1 Planctomycetota bacterium | reverse complement strand
AAAGCCGTCCCGCCGCGTTAATGCCAGCAGCAGTTTGCGGCGCGGCGCCAACTGTGCGACCGCCTCACGAAACAGCTCATCCGAAGCCGCCGGAATGCCCGCGTCGCGCAGCGTCTGAAGCGATGGAGCAGGCGGAATCTCCTGCGGCAACGTCAGAAGCGTGACCCGCAGCGTTTCAAGATATTGCGTGATCGCCTCACGCACGGCTCCGAGTGATGGCGTATCCAGCCGGCATCCTTCGTCAAGCCCGCATTCCAGCACCGTAATAACTTCATCAAGTGCGGCAATGTTGGGGCCCGCCGCGGAGCTGCGCCGTGACGCAAAGAAAAAATAAAGGACCGGATAGGTAATATGACTTTCCGCCAGCAATGTCAGACTTGAAACAAGTGCGGCAAAATGCGGTGCCAGGGCCGTCGTATCGGCGCCATTCCACCCCCTGATGATAATATCCGCGGGTGAATGCCCCAAGCACCAGATATTCAATGCCACCTGCCGCTTTTGTGTTGCGGCGCTGCTGACCGGCACCAGATAAGCCATCGCCAGCCCCAGCAACACAAAGCCCGAACCGGTCGCAAAGTCGGTGGCTATCTGAAACACCGGCCCTTGCGGTATAAAATCACCCAGACCGAGGGTAAAAATTGTGGTTCCGGCAAAATAAATTCGCTGGCAGACATCCGACGGCTTATGCGTTGCCGCGCTAACAACCGCCCACTGCGATGAACAGAATATCAGCGACCAGCCCAGCCACACCAGCCCCGTCCAGATCAACAGGCTCATAAGCACAACCAACAGCCCGGCTATTTTTTGAAATTTAATTCCGCTCCGGACATGAATCCGGCGCAAGGCATGGCCAAGCCGCGGAAACAGATACTTGGTCAGCGGGCCGGCCCCCTCCAGAAAAACGGTCCACAACATATCCACGGCGGCCAGCAGCAGTATTGCGGTTCCCGCGACAAACAGTGCCATTCCCTGAATCAACGCTGGCCTCCGTCATTCACAGGCGGATCGGTCGCAAGCTCGGCGGCGGCGACAATAGCACTCTCAAGGGCCGCGGCACTAAGTCCGCCGTTATATCGCAGCCCATGGACATACAGGGTGGGCGTTTTGTTCACGCCGCTGCGCACACCGCTTTTCACGTGCTCCCGCACCCGCGCCGCCAGCAACGGATCGGAAAAGCAGCCCGCCAAATGCCCCGGATCAACGCCAATCCGCACCGCGTATTCCAGCAACATCTCGCGCGAAAGGTCCGGGCTGCAATCAAACAATAGATCGTGCAGCGGCCAGAACAGCCCGCTCCGCGCGGCGGCCTCGGCTGCCAGCGCCGCATCGCGCGAATGTGGATGCACTTTGGCCAGAGGAAAATGCCGCCAGTAAAACCGCAAAGGAACCGCCAGCGTGCGGCGAAGCCCACGCAATACCATGTCCACTGCCTTGCAGTGCGGACATTGGAAATCACCAAACATCAGCAGGTCCACCACCGGACCGGTCGAATCTATGTGGTGTTCAATGCGGTGATCATCCATCCCCGGCGGCGGCTTTAACTCCGGACGTGGCGCGATGGGCAAACTGCGCAGCATGTGGTTTCTCCAATCGAGCCGGCCCGACGGCCGATCATAATTCGGCCAATGCCGCCAAAATGCCGTCCGCTCCGGGGTTTACATCCATATCCGCCAGATGGCTCCAGTGAATGAT
>JAJZEY010000433.1:0-1266 GCA_021805585.1 Planctomycetota bacterium | reverse complement strand
AGCGCGGTGCGCCACCCCCCACGCGTGATGGTAAACGCCATACTTCCGCGCAACCTCGCCTTTAGGCTCAAAATCCGCCAGCAATGAAAATTCCAGGCTGCGGCTTTTCGCGTACGCCTGGTGACAAAACGGACCATCCACCGAAATTCCAAGAAGACAGGCTTTGTATTGCACAAATTCTTCCAGAATTTCGTTGTAAAGGGCCAACTGATCCCCGCAAACCGGGCTGAAATCCGCCGGATAAAATGCCAGCACCACCGGCCGACCGCTATAGTCACTTAGCGATGTGTATTTCCCCGCGGCATAAGGCAATAAAAAATTCGGTGCCGCTACACCGGCCGGCAAAATTTGGGCCGGCAAGGTCCCGGTCTGATGCAGCGCCACAAGATTGGTCATATTGTCTGAATTCGCCGGCATAGCCAACTCCAGTCTAACAGCCGTCATTGCCTGCGGATTAACGGTTCCACCGCGGACAGCAGACCAGATTGTATGCCGGAATCAGCCAGTGGCAACGCATCTTGATATTGTTTGTGTTTCTGCGGGGTCCGGTCGTCCCACACGCCGGAAGAAATCCGGCCTGGCCAATATTTTGGCCAAACCGCCGATTTCGCGCGATAGTCTTCTTTGGCCATAGATAATCGTCAATTTAAGTTGGCCAGCGCACCATGTTTACTTTGGGGAGGTCCGAGGATTGACGCCGTGCCACCCGATTGCCGCCGTTATTTGCTCCGTTTGGGACGGTGCCGCGGGACAATGAAAGCACTTTTATCCACACCCTGTTCTGGCGGACCAGGCTTCGGACAATTCTCCCGTCGTCCCGCAGGCGGCGCATGACCCCATCGACCGCTTTACGGCGCGGGCCTCGGTCATCACCCGACACTCACAGCTTGAGATCTCCAGCGATGTCTCTGGTGGATGAAGAACATGGTTGGGTGTAATATTTTATTTATGGAAATTCTGCTGAACGGAAAAAAGATGGAGATTCGGGAAGAAACAACCATCGGCGAGCTTTTGGCATTGCACAAGCTTACGCCGGTGCGCGTGGCGGTGGAACGCAACGGCGAAATTGTCCGGCGGGCGGATTTTCACACGATTCACCTGTCGGCGCAGGATCGGATTGAAGTCGTCACCCTGGTCGGCGGAGGCTGACCGAAGCCCGGGCCAAATCACAAATTTATATTTTGGGAAGGTTATTTTACTCATGACGGACAAACAATTGAAAATCGGTCCCTATACGCTGTCATCACGGCTGATCGTGGGCACGGG
>JAJZEY010000314.1 GCA_021805585.1 Planctomycetota bacterium | reverse complement strand
TTTTAGCCGCCCGTTGAAACCGTTGCCTTGAAATTCCGTTGCCGGGTTGGTCCCGCTCCATCGCCGCGGGGCAAGGAAATGTTTCCCCGGCCCCGCACCATCGGTTAAACTGTTGTGCATGTCAGCGGCTGAAGAAAATGCGATTCTCTCCGACAGAACCATGATGTTTGGCGCGTCCGGGCACAGGCGCGGAGCGATGGCGCTGATCCTTTGTCTTTTAGCCGCTTTAATCGCCCTGGCTTCTGGCCTGGTTGGTCCGTCCAGCGCGTCGGCCAAAACGCCGTGCACCCCCGCAAAACCGCGTCTGGGAAAATTCCGCAGGAATGCTCCAATCGCATCCGATTCACACGCCGCAAAGCGATCGCCGGGCGGATATATTCGCTACACAGACGGGTACGGGGGCGATACGCCTCCGATGTCGAGGTGAGCCATGGATAGCACAGAGACCACACATCGGAAAAAGCTGATTACCGAACTTGCCACGATTGTCGCTGCGCGGAAAATCGACGAGCGGTTTATACAGATGGAATACGTCGAAGAAAAGGATGAAGTACTCGGTGAGTTGGTGGACTACTATACCGCCGATCTTCTCCGGGACAGCCGGTTCGCCAGCGAATTCAGCGATTCAGAGGTCGGTGCAATCGCGCAGCTAGCGAGCTTTATTGACGGAAATTTTGGCAAGGCGGCGGCCTGGTCCGAAGCAAGGACAAGGGCCGCGGCATTACTTGAAACGCTGCGGAGCAACTGATGTGGCCCGACCTTGCCGCAGACAACGACGCGGTAACCCAGTTAATTGGCGACTTACGCTCAGCGGGTCTCCATGATGCCCACCATGTAATCCAGGATGCCGCGGGCTTCCGTTCGGTTCAAGGCGGACGAGACTCTGCCGGTTCATTACGTCTGCACTTAAATTAAAGAAACAGCAGGAAAAGTGGACGCAAGATTTCTAAAATTTTTAAATTCGCTAAAATGACTAAAATTGTCGCCAGTTTTCAACAAATGTATCCGGCACCACCGCCAGCCGGTCTTTCCTGCGGCAACCAGCCCCTATGTTGCGCGTATTATTCTGTGGTAGAATTCGGATATTGGAATTGCGGTCTCTTGGTGGCCGCAATCGATCCGGAGCCGCGAAAGGAGCTTCCTTATGAGTTTGTTTGGTAAATCTGGTTGCATATTAGGCTGTGCAGGCCTGCTGCTGGCACTTACGGGCTGTGCGCAGCCGATTGCCAATGTCGCAATTCCTTCGCCGTCGGACCGGGCCGCCTATTCGCCACAACCGTATCAGAAGCCAATGCCGGGCGAATCAGCCGGGCCGGCTTATCCGGTGGCATCCGGTCCAACACCGGTGCAGTCCGCGTTTGTGGCGGCGTGGCAGGCACAGCGAGAGCCGCGGCTGATGGTCATGGTACAGCCGCCCCAGCATGGCCAGACCTATACCAACATTCATGCCACGCCAGATGATTTTGACGCCATCGGCATTGACAGCATCGGTTTCCTTGCCGTCAACGGACAGGTGGACATCCAAAGCTCCGCTATGGCCAAAAAGGTGCTGAATCGCGAAAGTTTCCTGCGGCTGCAAAATGGAGACTCAGCCGTCCTTCCGTTGCTGAAGCATCAATTGAATACCGATGTCGTGGTAGAAATTAAGGCCGAACCGACGGCCCAGGCCGCCGCCGGGCCGGCGGTGCGGCTGCTGGCCGAGGCGGTTAGCACGACCGATGCCCGCATTCTGGCCACCTCATCGGTGGATATGCCACTGCCCATGACTCGCAGCATGATCAAACAATGCACCGCCTATATTTCCAACCGTATCATGCAACAGTTGACCGGTGTCTGGCTGAATGGTTTTAACCCGATCACCGTGCGGATATTTCATGCCGCCAGCGTGGATGACGTGCTTAAAATCAAGCATTTTATTCAGAAGGTCCCCGGCGTGTCACTGGTGGTGGACCGCGGCATGACCGGGTCTGACAGCACGGCTTACGGTGAACTTGCCGTACGGTATAACGGCGCCCCGGATGATTTTTACAGCGCCTTGAAACAGGAACTCGGCGTATCCACGGGTCTAAAGGCGACGGATATTCAGAATAACACGGTGGATATGGAAATAACCGGTCCTATGATACTTCACACCACCACCATTAAAACCGTCACGAAAATCCGCACTCAGACGAACACAACCGTGAAAACCGTCAACGATAATCCGATTATGCCCGCGCCGAATTAAACCGGCGCATGGCTCGCAAATATTTAAATATCAGGAGGTTTACATCATGGTGAAAATATTCTCCGGTAACCGTACCCCCGGCCTGTTGGTCATCGGGGCGATCGTGACCGCTCTGCTGGCCGGCTGCCAGGGGCCTGTGGTGCCCTATAAAGATTCCATGACGCGGTATCCGCAAATTCATCTGGCCAGTTATCGCCTGGAAAATAAAATTGCCATGCAGGAACCGCTGGTCAGCCGCGTGGGGGATGGCCAACTTGATGTAGTGGTCCCCGTACGGAATTTAACCGGCGGAAATCTGTATCTGGAATATCAATATTATTTCACCAATCAGCAGGGCGGGCAGGCTCAGGAAACCTCCGGTTGGAATACATTGCGCCTGCCGGCCTATGGCATTGAACAGATTCACTTCACCAGCATGACGGCTGGTGCCGCGGATTTTGATTTAAACATCCGGCAATTGCCCTGAAGCAGGGAGGCGTGTGTGCGGATACGCGCATATGAACCCGCGTGCGGGGCTGGCTGATACGCCTCCAATTCAACACAAAACAGCCTTTCCCGCAAGCCGATTGACATATCCTGGCGGACAAGGCGCGTACGGGTTTTATGGCTGATTTTCGTCATCCTTGTTGATTGTGCCCCTCCGGGTTAATCTATTGGTTTTCCGTGCCGGTGCGGGGGATGTTCTTCCGTTGGGCACGACTTCGGGGCCTGTCTTAATCCGGTTGCCCCCATAAAAACCAAA
>JAJZEY010000360.1 GCA_021805585.1 Planctomycetota bacterium | reverse complement strand
TTATGGCCGGTGGCCGTTTCCTCAACAAGAACCTCGTAGCTGCGATATATGGCACTCATAACGAACCCCTGGCTTGCGCCACCAGCGCGAAGGCATAATAATTCACCGCGTCCTGAAACAGCTCATGGTGATGCCAGAGGGCCTCCCGCCATCGGTCAAGTGGTACCCACTTTCCATCAGCACCCTGAACTTCAACCTTGCTGACCCGGCCCTGGTAGATTCTGTTCATGTCAATTTCTCCATCTCAAAGCGTCGCCGGAACCCGCGACACGGGTTTTCCCTTAAGCACATGTCGTCATCACCCGCATCCCGGACCACAAGCCGATATTGTAATGACCGACAAGAATCGGTGGTCGTTGCTTCACTTATGACATCATTCCACGGCAAGTCCGGCAAAGTGTCAAACCAATTGGCGGTCCAGATGCTGCTTTGCGTTGCCGGCACGGTGGCCCTGTGGCCGGAATCGGGCGGACGGGCCTGGCGCGGAGGAAGTCCTTTTATTGCGCCATCCCGGCCGTAACATGCAGCGGTGGCCCACCGCGGAGGCGTAGATCCGGAGGCATCCGCCTCCACAGTTCAAATGCGTTCAGCACTGCTGGTTGAAATGCTTAAACTATCGGACATCAGGAATGTGCGGCTGCAGGATGCTCATGCCCTGATTAAGGGCAAATTGGCCGAATAACCGCTGATCGGCAGCCAATGCTTGATGTGCGACGCAAATTGTTCAATTTGCCGCACGGGGTCTGCCATTTTTTCTGGCGTGGTGCGGTTTTTCGTCTTCACAGACCGCATTTTTCTAAAGCCAACGCCACTTCATGTAATCCAGCAAGGCCTGAAGCCCGAATTATTGCCCCCCCCGCGAATGCCCGGTCGGTTCATGTGCCAGAACCGGGTTACCGGTATATAATTCAGCTGCGGTTATAGACCGCCAAAATGAAAGGTATTGGCCGCCAACATGACTGAAACTCCGCATCCGGTCGCTGAATCTTCCACTCCCATCGGCGCGGCCATTGCGCCGGCCGCCGGGCCTGCCTGGTCGCAGGGGGATTTGGCCAATCCGCATCTGGTTGCGGATAAAGCCGCCCGCGTCAATCGCATGTTCACCGCCATTGCCGGTTCCTATGATCTTAACAATCACCTGCATTCCCTGTGGATCGACCAGCATTGGCGCAAGGTGGCCGTGCGGCTGGCGGGCGTGAAACCCACCGATATTGTGGCGGACATTGCCTGCGGCACCGGTGATTTATCCCTTGCGTTTGAACGTGCCGGACCGCGCAATGTTCTGGGAATTGATTTTTGCCATGCCATGCTGCAAGGCGCGGTCAAAAAGGCCGCCGCCCGCGGGCTGGAAACTGACCGCATGAAGTTTTTTGAAGGCGACGCCCTGCGCCTGCCGCTGCAGAATCAAAGTGTGGATGTGGTTTCAATTGCCTTTGGCATTCGCAATGTCGCCGACTGGGGTGCCGCGGTGGACGAATTTTACCGTGTGCTGCGGCCGGGCGGACGCCTGATTATTCTGGAATTTTCCCTGCCGTCCAACCCCGTGCTGCGCGGGCTGTACAACTTTTACTTCCGGCGTGTTCTGCCGCGCACCGCAACGTTTATCAGTGGCGACAAAAGCGGAGCCTATCACTATCTGCCCGAAAGCGTGAACACCTTCATCAGTTGCGATCAAATGACCAGCCGCATGCGTGCCGCCGGTCTGACCGACGTGCAGGCCCATGGCTTAACCATGGGGGTCTGCTATTGTTACCGTGGGGTGCGCCATGCGTAAGCGGACGGAGGAAATTGAACCCATCATGCGGCGAATTGTCCGCTGTTCCTGGCGCTGCCGCCGCTGCCGCCAGGTGGTCGGCTCCGAAAATCTTGCGATTTATTGCGCCCGCCTGCCGGATGTAATCAAGCCCGGCTGGTTTTTCGCCAGCATGACCCTGCTGGATCATTTGCGTGACTGTGCCGGAACCGATTTTTCCGAACCGCTGCGTCTGCAATATGGCAATGACTTTTTGAACCATCCGCATATTTACGACTGGTTCAACCAGTTTGGAGTTCTGGAAACGGAGCTTACCGCTGAAGAAGAACTTGAACAGTCCGGCACCGGATAACTGGGAACCGCCTTTATGACCACTGACATGAGAAATATAATTGTGGCGGTAACCGGTGCTTCCGGTGCCATTTACGCCCGGCGGATACTTCAGGGGCTTAATCAGCCGGGAATCCGTGTGTATCTGATTATTTCACCGGCGGGCCGCCGCCTGATTCATGATGAGCTGGGCCTGGAAACCCCGGACAGCCGGCGGCTGCTGGGCGAACCGGCCCGCGGGGAAATTGTCTCGTTACCCGCCAACGATGTCGGTGCATGTGTCGCATCCGGTTCTTTCCAGACCCACGGCATGGTGGTGTCGCCCTGTTCCAGCAACAAACTGGCGCAAATTGCCCATGGCCTGGGTGATAATCTTATTACCCGCGCCGCGCAGGTGGTGCTTAAGGAGCGCCGCCCACTTATTCTTCTGCACCGCGAAATGCCGCTGGGATTAATTGAACTCCGGAACATGGTGCAGGCCACCGAAGCCGGCGCGGTCATCTGTCCGGCCAGTCCCGGATTCTATATGAATCCGCAATCAATCGATGATCTGGTGACCATGGTCGCCGGAAGGGTGTTGGATTTATTAAAGGTGACGCATCCGTGGAAAATCCGCTGGACCGGTGCAGGCGCACCGGCGGATTTGGACCCGTCGGCACCAGCCCCCATCGCTCCCCGACCGGAGGATTCCGCATCGTGACGCTTACCCCCAGCACCGTTCCCGCCGACGAGCGGCTTTCCCTGGCCGGTCGTGTGCGAACATTTCTTGATCTGATAAAATTTTCGCATTCTATTTTTGCCATGCCCTTTGCCCTGATCGGCACATTCCTGGCCTCCCGCCGCATCGGACTTCTCTGGCCCGGCTGGACGCGGCTGGGGCTGATAGT
>JAJZEY010000006.1 GCA_021805585.1 Planctomycetota bacterium | reverse complement strand
CCGCCTGCGCGCAGAACCTGCTCGTAAATAGCTTCGATGAGCGGTAGACCAACGGTTTCCCCGGAAATTCGGCAAAGCTCACCGGGTTTAACGGCGGCGGAATATCCAACGAGCACAGAGGCCAGACGATCGAGTCTTTGGTCACGCATGAAGCTGAGTTCCTTTCACGGTTGCAGATACCTGATTCCTGCCGCGTTCATATTATGGCAACAGGCGCAAGTCGCCAAGGGTGGCGAAAAGACAAATGAACCTTTCCGATAGCCCATGGCTAAATGGTTTGGGCCGCGCGTAACAGAGGTATGGCTGCCGCACCGCTGCCGGCCTGCCGGCTTTTCTCAGATTGTGCCGGTTTTCCTTCCCGAGCGACGACCGCTAGCGGGAAATCCATGCGCGCAAGGCGATCCAGGATTTACTCATGGAATTCAGCCTTACGCGGCCATTCAGCACACGCAGCGGATCATGTGAAATTTTGCTCAAAATACCGGAATAAATTGCTGTCATGGCCCACAACGAACTGCGACTGTCGGCGGAAATGCACGATTCCAGACCGTCGCTGCTGGCAAAAAAATCCTTGGCCCGCTGGATTTCAAAACGCAGCAAGGCCTCCATGCCCGCACGACTGGACTCAGAAAGAAGTTCGCCCGGATCAATTGAAAACCGGCGCATATCTTCCAGTGGTAAGTAATAACGGCCGCGCGCGGCATCTTCGCGCACATCGCGCAATATGTTGGTCAGTTGAAATGCGATTCCCCGATCCACTGCCATGGCGCGCGTTTGTTCACCGCCCGTAAACCCCCAGATTTGAATGCTTGCCAGGCCCACCACGCTGGCCACGCGATAGCAATATTCGCGTAACTGGGCAAAGGTTTGCGGTTGAGTGAACAGAATATCCCCTACCTGGCCATCAATCATGTCGTCCAGCAGATCAATTTTCAAACCGAAAGATTCCACACAGTGAATAAACGCGTGCCAGCCCGGCCAGGAATCATTTAAAGGTACGCGCCGCTCCTTCGCACCTTCGTGTGTGTTGCGGCGGAACGCTTCCAATACAGCGATTCGGCTGGCCGGTGACCGGTCCGCCGAATCATCCGCCAGATCATCCGCCAGGCGCATCCATGCATAAAGCGCAAACATTCCCCGGCGCTTTTCCGGAGGCAGCAGTTTAAGCCCATAATAAAAATTGCGGGCCTGTACGCGCGTCACTTCTTCACAAAAGGCCTGCGATCTTGCCAGATTCGGGTCCGTTGAAGGGCTTATGACCGATGTCATTTCCGTCCTCCGGGCATCACGGTTTTGATCGCCATTGCCATTACTGCCCGCCCCATTAGTCCGAGCTTTTGTGTTTGGGAAAGTCTCGGACGGGTCGTAAGTGTGTCGTAATTTAATCGCCGAATCGACTCGAGTATCGCCAAGCCGCCCCGGCTGAACAACGATATCTGTGTCCGCATGGAAGCACGAATCAGCGGCAGCAGCGGGCGCCCCTGCCTGAACATGTCCGCTGCGCGATCCACTTCAAAATGCAGAAGATTGCGGTAATTCTGATCGCAGCGGCCCGCGATTATCTGTTCTTGCGTAACCCCGAAGCGTTCCATGGATTCGGCTGGAATATAAATGCGATTGCGGCGCAGAATATCGGACCGCACATCCTGCCAGAAATTGGCAAGCTGCAGGGCGGAACAGATTTTGTCAGAATAGCTTTGTCTTTCCGGATCGCTGTAACCCCCCAGATACAGCACCAGACGCCCGACCGGATCCGCGCTGCGGCGGCAGTAATCCAGGACTTGATCAAATGTTTCATATCGCTGGACGCGCTGATCTTGCACAAAGGCGTCAATTAAATCCAAAAAGGGTTGAATTGGAATTTTGTGCCTGTCAATCGTCCCGCGCAACGCGGTAAATATTGCCGTTCGCGTATCGCCGGCATAACAGGCCACTGTTTGGCTGCGAAAATCATCCAGATATTTCAGTGCGGTCGTCCGGTCCGCCACTTCGTCGCCCAGGTCGTCCGCGGTGCGGCAAAATGCGTAAATATTACAAAAATCCTGCCGCAGGGCTTTGGGAACCAGCCACGAGACAACCGTGAAATTTTCGTAATGTTCGTGGGCCAGTTTCCAGGTGTATCGCGCCGCGGCGACCGTATCCGTCATCGGTGCCATGGCCATTGCAACCGTCGGCGGCGGGCCTGCGGGTGTTTGGGTAAGAATATTGGGGTCCATTCAGTTGCTCGGTACGCGATTCCTGTCTGCCATGAAAACCAGACCAAATACCCGGTCTAAGGGCTTGGTCAGCCGCCACCAGATCGGGTAAGATAATGGAGGCAGGGCTTCTTATTGTCCCGAATTCCGGCTGGCTTGCAAATAGGGCTGGCGGAATGAACGGGGTATAATCAGCCACTGCGGATGATCTCGCCGGTGGATCGGCCGTTTAACGCGACTGTCGGCGGGTCAGGACACCTTTTTCGGAGAAAACAAAATGAAGATTCTACTGGCCAATCCGCGTGGCTTCTGTGCAGGCGTCAATATGGCCATCGAATGTGTGGATCGTGTACTGGAGCTAAAGGGGGCACCGGTTTATGTGTACCATGAAATTGTTCATAACCGGCATGTAGTGGAAAGGTTCACCCGCCAGGGTGTCGTGTTTGTGGATTCCGTCGATGAGGTTCCCAACGGCGGCACTGTGGTCTATTCCGCGCATGGTGTGTCGCCCGAAGTACGCGCCAGGTCCAATGCCCGTGGGCTGGTTCAAGTGGATGCAACTTGTCCGCTCGTAACAAAAGTCCATAACGAAGCCATTCGCTATGCTCGTCAAAAATTCACGATAGTTCTCATCGGACACGCCGACCACGATGAGGTCGTGGGTACTCTGGGCGAAGCCCCTGCCGCCATCAGCATAGTGGAATGTGTTGCCGATGTTGAAAAATTAAGCATCCCCGATGACCACCGGGTGGCCTATCTCACACAGACTACTCTTA
>JAJZEY010000146.1 GCA_021805585.1 Planctomycetota bacterium | reverse complement strand
GCAAAATGGACAGCGCGGTGAGTCATCATAAATGGTCTTTCCGCAATGGGGACAACTGGCGGTGTTGATGTGGTTTTTAATTTTCCACTGCTCGTCATCGTAGCTGTCATCATCCTGGTAGGTCACGGTAAGAACCTCGGAAAAAACAAAAGGTGCTGCTGTCACGGTGCCGTGGCCGGCGGTTTGCCGTGATCCGCGGCTGTTTTAATGGTATAGCAGAATGGCTGTAATCGTGGTTAATCCGAAAATCAAGCCCACCAGTCCGTTCATGGTCATAAAAGCCAGATTCACTCTGGAGATATCATTTGCCCTGACCAGCGACTGCTCAATAACCAGCAGAAGTACCACCGCGGCAAACCCGATCCAGTAGATCAGTCCCATCGGCAAACCCCCGCCAAGGCCCAGGCCGAAGGCCAGAAGCAGAAGAATAACCATGAGATGGCACGCGCGGGAAATCCACAGGCTTTCCGCAATGCCAAATCTGGCCGGCAGCGAAAAAAGTTTCTCCTTCCGGTCGATGTCAACATCCTGCAGGGCGTAAAGAATATCAAAACCGGGCAGCCAGAAAAGCACCGCGCCGGCCAGCAGCAGAACCTGCACGCCCAGCGCCGGCCCATGCGGCGGGACAATGGCGATCCAGGCGCTTATCGGCGCCAGGCAAAGCGAACTGCCGAGAAAAAAATGACACAGCCAGGTAAAGCGCTTGGTGAAACTGTACAGTGCAATCCACAGCAGCACCGGCCCGGCCAGAATCACGGGGTATACATTGTTCAGAAGCAGATAAAACAGCAGCGTCGCGCCGGCGAACAGCAGTCCGCATACAATCAGTGTGATGATCATAAAATGAACCGATACCTCGCCGGTTACGCTGGGACGGCGCATGGCGCGCGGATTGCGGCTGTCAAAATCACGATCCACCAGACGGTTAAAGGTCATGGCAAATGTCCGCGCCAGAACCATGCACAGCACAATCAACCCCAGACGAATCCATCCCGGCCAGACCAGATGGATGGCCCGAGCGGCTAAAAATGTTGCAATCAGCGCAAAGGGCATGGCGAAAATGCTGTGTGAAAATTTAATCATGTCCAGAAAGGTCCGAATGCTTTTGAGCATTCCGGGCTTTTGGGCGGGGGTTAATACATCCGGATTCAGGGCGTTATTCATCACTGTTTATGACCTGTTACAACGTTGCACTTGCATGTTATTTTAGAATATTGCCGGAATCTCCGCGCGCCCCGGCACCCATCCATCGTGTATCCCAATTATGCGGTACGTCCAGTAAATCCAAAACGCGTCCGGCGACCATATTGACCAGGTCATCAATACTTTGGGGTGTTTTATAAAATCCCGGACTGGCCGGGCAGATGATGGCACCGGCTTCGGCAAGCTGGCACATGTTGCGAAGCTCAATGAGCCCGATGGGCATTTCACGATGCAGCAATATCAGCGGTCGTCGCTCCTTGAGTGTCACCTGCGCCGCCCGGCCGATAAGATTATCGCCAAGCCCGCGCGAAATCTCGGCCAGCTTGTTGCTGGAACATGGAGCCACCACCATGCCGCTGGTTTTATAGGAGCCGGATGCGATGCATGCGCCAATATCGTTATACGGCAGAGGGATTATGTCATGGGGCATGGCTTCGCCGAGAATGTCATCCGGATCAAAATGTTCCACGCCAAGTTCATCATGCAAAAGCCTTCGGCCCGCCGGTGAAATAACCAGATGGATCCGGCAGCCGGCGGCGGAAAGACCGCGGAGAATTTTTCGGGCGTAGATGGCACCCGAAGCGCCGGTAATACCCAGAATAAATGTTTTCTTTTGCATCAATGTGTCTCGAAATCAATTACCTCCATATCCGCGGCTCAATGATATGCCGCCGGCGGAAGCTTTTACTGATCCTCCAGTTCTTCCTCATCCAGAAGCGTTTTATGGACCATTGCGTGGTCGTTAAACCAGTTATAAATTTCCACGTGCGACAGAAAATCCCGGCCATAGCGGTAGGTGAGCCGATCGGTGTAATCTTCCTTCTGGCAATCACGCAGATGGTCCAGCAGCGCCATGGACGCAAAAAACCAGCTCGGTTTGATCACATCGGGCAACTTCACGCAATAGAGCGAAACATTTTCCGATCCGAACTGTTGTTTGCAGTGTCGGCACCACCAGTCGCACCGAACCGTTCGTCGCATGATTTTTTCCGGCTCCGCAAGCTTACGCATGGCGAATTCCCCTGTAGCAGAAACAGATTCCCGCAGTCAGTGATGCTGCTTTTACATCGGCAAAACCGGCCTGGCCCATGCGTTGGGTCAGTTGCTCGGGCGAAATAAAGGTGTTGACGCTTTCCGGAAGATATTTATAGGCACCGGTTTTATCCCCGCTGATGAGTGTGGCGGTACGCGGAAGGATTCGACGGAAATAAAAGTTGTAGCCGGCCCGCAATATCGCATTTCGCGGCAATGAAAACTCGAGAATAATCAATCGGCCACCGGGCCGCAGAACCCGATAAAATTCATCGACCGCCCGGCCCCAGTCAGAAACATTGCGGATGCCGAAGGCGATCGAAACAATATCCACGCTTTGGCTCCGCAACGGCAGGCACAGGGCATCGCCTTCATAAAAAGAAATGGCCTGACCGCCGGAGCCGCTGTTTTTTCCACAGGCCCCCTGCAGCATGGCGTGGCAAAAGTCAATTCCAATGACCCGTTTCGGTCCCGCACGATGAAACGCCGCGGAAAGATCTCCTGTCCCGCAGGCAATATCGGCCACAATGTCCGTGGGTTTTACCCCGGCAATCCGCACCGCCTGTCGGCGCCAGTAGTGGTCCATCCACAGCGAATGCAGATGATTGTTCAGATCATAAGATGGCGCAATGGCCGAAAACATGCGCTGTACGCGACTGGCCTTGTCCAGCGTCTTAGGGGTGGTTTTCAAGTTGCCCTGAGCCCTTGGGGGGGGGGCGGGGGAGGTTGTCACGTTATCAGCC
>JAJZEY010000169.1 GCA_021805585.1 Planctomycetota bacterium | reverse complement strand
TGATAATGCGGTTTCGCGGTGGAAAATTTTCCGGCAGCGGCGGCTGCCCCGGCGGAAGCTCGCTTATCATGCAGCCACGGTCTTCGCGGACGATCCGATCGTAAAGGTCCACATTTTCCGGTGGATAACAGTGCTCCAGCCCGCAGCCTTGTACCACGATTGTGCGTCCGCCGGCACGCAATGCGCCGGTATGGCCGGCGGTATCAATGCCGCGGGCACCACCGCTGATGATAGTGATACCAAGTTCCGCCAATGCGGCGGCGAATTTGTCGCTTTGTTCGCGACCGTAAAGCGTACAGCGGCGGGCGCCGACAATTCCCACGGCCAGGGCATCCTGTCGCAGCAACCGCCCCCGCAGATACAAGACCACCGGCGGATCGGGAATGGTCGTCAGGCCGGGCGGCCATTGGGCATCGTCCGGGCAGATCATGCGAATATCGCGCCGGCGGGCCTCTTCAATAATCGCATGGGAGTCAATGGATCGCAGTTTTCCCGGCAAAGACGCCGCCCGCCCCGGACCTATTCCATCCACGCCGGCAAGTTCCGCCGACGTGGCCTGCATGACCTTTTCCACACCGCCCAACAGGCCGACGAGTCGCCGGGCCAGAATCGGACCGATGCCCTCGCAGCGGGAAAGGGCTATCCAGGCGGGAAGCGCTGGAGCCGGCTGATTTATCTGGTTCATGGGGCAATCCCGGCCGGGCCACCGGCAATGTATTCAAGAGCGGACCGAATCTGTTGTATATCAACATCTGTGAATATGTCGGCATGGCCGATCCGCGTCGGCAAAATAAAGCGCATCATTCCCCGCTGCACTTTTTTGTCGCCGCGCATCGCGTCAATAATCACGGGAATTGGCGCTGCCGCCTGCCGCATTGCGCTGCTGCGCACCGGCAGCCCGGCATTGGCAATAAGTGATTCAAGCTCCATCGCCTCCCGCGGGCTGAAAATTCCCCGGTTCACCGCCATGCGGCCGGCGGCCACCATGCCCAGGGCCACGGCCTGCCCGTGCGGCAGGCCCTGATAGCCGGCGGTGGTTTCCAATGCGTGGCCGAAGGTGTGGCCAAAATTCAAAATAGCCCGCACGCCATGTTCAAAAGGGTCATCCATTACCACCGCCGCCTTGATGCGCACATTCCATTCAACCAACTTTGTCAGGGCTTCGGCATTGCGATTAAGAATCAGGTCAAGATTTTTTGCCAGCCAGGTAAAAAGTTCCGCATCGCGTATCACGGCATGTTTGATACATTCGGCGAGGCCGCACTGCAATTCCAGGTCGGGCAGGCTCGCGAGCAGGGCGGTGTCCGCCATGACCATTCGCGGATGATGGAACGCGCCAATCAGATTTTTGCCGGCCGGGTGGTCTATGCCAACCTTGCCGCCGACGCTGGCATCCACCGCCGCAAGTAGAGTGGTGGGGACCTGAATAAACGCAAGGCCGCGCAGCATGGTTGCGGCAACGAACCCGGCCATATCGCCGGTGACACCGCCCCCCAACGCAATAATTGGACTGGCCCGTTCCAGACGCGCGTGGAGAAAGGTGTCCAGCGCGCCGGAAATGGTGGAAAGGTTTTTGCTGGGTTCGCCGGCGGGAAAAACAAATTCCGTCACCGCATAGCCCGCATGTTCCAATGAATCCGTGGCCGCTCTTAAATAAAGGGGCGCAACGTTGGAATCGGACATGATGCCGCAGGAGGGCGCGGGTGAAAGCGTGTGAACCATGCGGCCAAGCTGGCTGAAAATTCCGTGGCCTACATGCACGCTGTAGCGCGTGTCCTCAAACGGCGGAAGGTGAATTAGAACGTTCGGCATGGTAGGAATTTTAGCGGAAAATCGGCATCCGGCCAGTCCACTGGAATTTACCATCCGGGAAGGGGGCAACCAATTTTTGTGGCAATGGCCAAAATCGCCTGTTAAAGGCCCAGAGAACGTTTATTGGGCGGAAGTTTATGGACAAATACCGAAGAAGCCATTGACAGGTCTGTGGAAATCGAAAAGGAACAGCCATTTTCCAGCGACACCCCGCGGCATGGGCATCCTGCCCATGGGCGTGCCATGTAGCAGACCGTATTTGGCATTTTGCCGGAACGCTTTTGGATTTCAAATTTCAATTTTCAGGGGCGGGGCGGAATTATTCGCGGCTTGGGGGGCGGGCGTCTCGCCCGCTTGGTCGCCTGCGGCAAGCCCACGGCCCGTGCAACGCCTGACCTGCGGGCAAGATGCCCACACCCCGGCGTTGCTGCGGCAACGCAGAGCAGGAGTTTGGAGAGAGTGGAAAGTTGAGCACATAAGGATAGGATAAAAAAGTGGCTGTCGCCAAAACATTGCGGCACATCCTGCGGTCTACTTCCAATTCTCTTCTTTCATCGTGAGAAAACACAAACGCTCTTCCGTGAAAAGTTCAGGCGAAGCAGGCAAGATGCCCGCACCACAAGCGCTTTACGACCGGCAGGCGGGACGCCCGCACCACAAACGATTGACGGTTCATGGGCAAGATGCCCATGCCACGGCAGGTCTATCAATGGCTTGTCCCGATCAATGACTTCTCCGGTGCTTATCCGTCGATTTGCGCCCAATAAATGTTCGTAAAATGTTGGTGCGACTGTTAATCAACTATGTTTGCCTGTTGCCGGAAAATTGGCGGACCCTTCGGGCAGTGGGGGGGGCAACATTATGCACCGATGGCGTTCATACTCCGGCTTGGCCCTTGCACCCACAACTAGTGGGCCGTTCCTTCTTAATTTACGGGCAGGGCTCCGATTGGAGGCTTGCGGGGAATGGGATGAAGGCCATAAACCGCTCCGTCACCCACAGATTCACGCGGAGTGATCCAACAAGTGACCCGGCAGGTGACCCGGAACCGCTTCCGACAACAAATGGCCTGCCCCTGTGACTCCATCGCTATGACTGGCGATTCTTCATAAAATTTTTCGTCCAGCCCAAGTTTAAGCGCATTGAGCACCTTCATAGCCGCGCCCGTGACCTCCCGA
>JAJZEY010000599.1 GCA_021805585.1 Planctomycetota bacterium | reverse complement strand
CCGATCTGGCGTTCGGGGAAGTATCCTGAAGATAGATATAATTTTCCGCTATGACCTGCCGCGTAAAAATTTTTCGCGAACCCAGGGCGCCGGCGATCTGGTCCAGAGAGGATGGGTGATAGGCCGCCTCGCCAATATGCAGCGCTAGAACCGTTTGCAGGGCAGTGGGCAGCGGGGCCTTTTTCTGCATGGTATAAAGCAACTGATATGCGGCGCGGTCCATCCACCAGCCGAAGCGGGCTACGGTCAATCCCAGGGCGATCTTGTGCAGTGAAGAGAACACCCGGTCGGCCAGAATTTTAAGCCCCGGCGGTTTCAGGGTAAGCGCGGCATCATCACACAGCCCGGCGCCGGTCTGACCCGCCAGATAAATAAGTGCCGCGCGGCGAACGTCTGCCTGTCGCACGCGGGTCAGCGCCTCAATCAGGTCCGGGCGGTTCAGGTGATTCAGTGGATTGGTTAATGCAGGCAGCGGCGCGGCGGCCGCGGCCATGCAGGCCTTGACCAGCGCCTGATCTTTCAGGCCGGCTGGACGGATATGCAGTACCGCGGCCACCGCCTGTCCGCTGCCGGAAACAAATCGGAATGGAACTAAAATTGCCACATTCCCGCGCTGGTTGCCGGTTGCGGAAATGATTTGAGTTTCGCGATTAAAGGTCAGTGTCCCGCGAATTGGTCCGGACGAAAACCGGGCCGCACCCAGGGCCAGCCGAAGCGATTTTAAGCCGCCCTTTCGCGGCAGCCAGGCTTCGATGCGAACGGATGGGCGATGTTTTTGGCCACCGGCACGCGCGGCGAACCGATATCCGTCACGCAGTTGAAAGCTGACCCAGCCCCCGGGAAATACCGCGGCCCGCATTGGTGAAAACCCTTCTACGGGGCCGCACGCATCCGCTAACTGCCGCGCAAATGATCCCGTGCCTGAAACCCGCGCGAACCGTGCGCCGCGCGTCAGGCGGCCGAAGGCAAGCGTCGCCCGCCGCCCGCGACGGGTCAGTACCAGCGAGGCTCGGCTGCTTAACGGCGCTAAAAGCCGGTCAGGCATACGCGGAAGGATAAAGAAATTCACCCGTACCACCAGGGCCAACGCGGAGCCGCCGGCGGGGGGCCGACCCGGCATAAACGCCACAGCGCCGGACAGCGGAGACCCCGCATGAATGACCAGACGCGTCGCCGCAATTGGTCGCTTTTGCTGCGCCACCGGATGCACTGCCTGACAGCCGGTCAGCAATAGCACCGTCGACGCGGCCAGACATGGCAGGAAGCACCTTAAGAAGTAACTTAAACGGTCAAAACACGAACGCATCATGCGAATCCTTAGCTACATTCAGATTACCCCGGCCGCCATTTACTATTTTACTCCCTATTTTACTTCAGCGGAAATCCCGGCTCAAGTTGGACACCTTTTTAGCAAGATTGGGCACCGGCGAGTTTTAATCGCAGACGGCACAGGCTGCGCGGGCGGCGAAAATAGCTCGTTGTTCCGGGCAATGTGCGCCCTTGATATGTGTCATCCATACCCATGGGAGTTTTAATTGGGTTGTTCCGAACTGTCACCACAGCACCCTTCCGGCAGGTCATGCCTTCAGGTGTGCGGAGCGCTCGAATCACCATCAGGCTGCTGATTGTTTGCAACTGTGGCTGACTCGGTCCGTGCCAGCTTCTGGAGCAGATTGAACACCTCGTGAACCGCCGGAATATCCAGAAAATCGGTCTGAAACGGCCGTCCGGATGCGCCGGATGGCACCACCTGCTGGCCGGAAAGATTGTAAATCGGACCACTGTCCGCGTCCGCATCGGGTAAGTTGAAATAAATACTGCCCGAGCCGTCGCTGTTGCATGATTCCTTTATATTGCCCAGATCCACCGGTTTCAGAGAATAGACGGATGGAACTTTTCCACCGTATCGGCCGATAATGACACGATGATTTGTAATTGCAAAGACTGTTTTCCGAATTCTTCGCGTAAGGAAAAGAGGCATCACAATAAGGCCCAGACCGACCAGCAGAAACGGCAGGCCAAACAGTGCAAATATCCACTGGATAATGCTGTGCGGCAAATGCTTCGCAGAAGGAAATCCCAGGGTGTCAAGCATGAAGAACGCTGAAAAGCTGGTCACGACTATACCGAAGTCAGGATAAATAGAATGCCAACAGTCTGGCCGCTACGGCCCGGCTGGCCGGTCCATATCAGTACTTCATCGGCGTGAAGTTCGCGTTGCAGCTTTTCCGCCAGTTGGGCGTTAAGTTTCTGAACTTGAACAGATGTTGCATTCGACATATTGGCCTTTCCGCCGCTGTTTCAGTCGCTGAAGTATCCCCTTGGGGACTATTTTATTCCTCCGTCCGCATTGCTCAACCCCGTGGCCACGCCATTCTATCCGGTTAGGCGGAACTGGTGGCGTTGTCGGACTCCGTGATCCGTCTGTCTCCGGACGCCACTTCCTGTTTCGCCTTTTTTATGAATTCTGTATACTGGGTTGAACGACAGATCACTATTTTAGAGATTCATAAAGTTTTGGCGCGAGGAATTTATGGCAAGTGCGAATCCCGGGAAACTGGCCCTTTGGCTTGTGATTTTAGTACTGGCCGTTGCAGGTGTATTCTGGTTCATGCACCGACCCAAGCCCAATCCGATTTTGGCCTACCCAGTCAGCCGCACGGCACTGGCTACAGATTTCTTTAAGCTTGTCGGCAGCGGTCAGCCCGGCGGCTACCAAAAAGCGTTTTCACTTATTACCTGGCCCCTGCGCCATGCGCACCGCAACCATGCCGGTCAGTATCGGCAGAGGTTTGAAAATCTTAACGCGTATCTGACCGGACTCTTTGGTTCCAATTGGGCGGATGATATCCACGTGGAATCAACTGCGGATTTGACATCGGCGGGTGACGCCCGCTGGCCTTTGACGGTACGCATTAAAACAGAGCGATTCCATTTGAAAATTCAGAATGAAAACCGGTTTTCCAGCGTAGCGGGGCTGGTCCGGCGGCATTAC
>JAJZEY010000488.1 GCA_021805585.1 Planctomycetota bacterium | reverse complement strand
TAGATCAGCCCGGAGATCGAAAAGTTCATCTTTCGGCCAAGCCGCGCAATGGTGGCATGGCCCTGTTCTGGGCGATTGCAGTTCCGCTGCTCGCGGGCGTGGCGATCGTTGAACCTCTCTCGCGGAAGCCTTTTGTAAACTGGCTTCCAAAATCCGTAAAAATCCATCTGCCCGGCCTGGTGGCGCACCGTGGCCTGGCCCTGTTGCTTATTGGCTGCACGCTGGCGATTCATCTGCTCGGCCTGGCTGACGACCGCCGCGCTCTGGGACCAAAAGCTAAATTATTCTGGCAGTTTTTAATTGCCGCGGCGCTGGTCGTCGGCGGTGAATTTCTTCATCACGGCGGGTTTCGGGTGCTGACCCTGCTGGATCATAAAATGACCGGGGGAATTTTCGTTTCCGGAATCATCAGTGCTGTCTGGCTGGTGCTGCTGACCAATGCCTTTAATTTTATGGACAACATGGATGGCCTTTCGGCGGGCGTGGCGGGCATTTGCGCGCTGATGTTTTTTATTGCCGCGATTCAAAGCCACCAGTGGTTTATCTGCGGTCTGCTGCTTTTGTACCTGGGCGCGGTACTCGGATTTCTTTGGTTTAATTTTCCGCCATCCTCCATTTTCATGGGAGATGGCGGCAGCATGGTACTGGGCTTTTTTCTTGCCGCACTGACCATCCGAACCACCTATTACACCACATCCGGCCGCTGGTACAGCCTGTTTATGCCGTTGGTGGTTACCGCGGTGCCAATCTACGATCTGGTGGTCGTCAGCCTGGTGCGGGTGGGGCGCGGACGCAGCCCCATGACCGGAGACACGAACCACTTTTCACATCGGCTGACGCGCCACGGGTTTTCGCAGCGCGGAGCCGTGCTGGTTATTTATGCCGTGACGCTGGCCAGCGGACTTTCCGCTCCGCTGCTTGCCGCCGCGACCAACACCATGGCGGTGCTGATTGCCGCGCAGTGTGCCAGCATTCTGCTGATTGTCGGCATACTTGAACGTGTGGGAGACCACACGAAATGAAGAACAATGACCGGCCAGGCGGCAGGGCGAATTCAAATTCCGGCGGTTCTGTAAATCGGCCGGCAGGCCGGACCCGAACCGCACTATGGAAAGCCGCGGCTTGCTGGACCGTGCTGGTGGGCCTTCTGCTGATTCTGTGCATCCGGCTGACCACCAATGAACCGATTGAGGATGGTGCCTTTTCCGGTTCAGGTGCCACCATTGGCAGGTTAACCCGCGGCATGTATTCAAGCCCCGGACCGCGGGAAATTCTGACAATGGCGGTCTGCACCTTTTGCCTGGCGGCGGCGGGATTTGCCGCGTCGGAAAAAATGACCCGCGAAAAACTTTGGCGATTGGCGGGAATATTGCTGCTGGCGGGCTGCTGCACGCTTTCCGCATTTCATGCGTCCAATCCATTTGCCGCGATAACCGGCGTTTTTGATCTGGCCATGGCGATAATCAGCGGATGGGCGGTGGCCGCGGTATGCGTTACCGATCGGCGGCGGCAATTTGCCATAAGTGCTTTGGTGGCTCTGCTGGCGGTTATTTGTGCAAAGGGCTTTTACGAAAAATATTTCGAATTGCCCGCCACACTTCATTACTTTCTGCATCATAAACAGGTGTTTTTCCGGCAAATGGGCTGGGGGCCGGGTAACCCGAATATCCTGCTTTTTCAAAGCCGCGTGAAAGCCCAAGCCGTGACTGGCTTTCTTAACTTAAGCGATGGCCTGGCCGAGGCGCTTTTGCCTTTAAGCCTGGTCTGTTTGCCGCTGGCGCTGTTCTTGTTTCGCCGGCCGCCGAAAATAATCGCGCCATCCGCCGGCCATGTCGCACGAAGTAAAACCATACAAAACACGGATATATCCAATCGCAACCAGGAAATTCCACCCGCGGTTATTCCGGGCGTTCCGCTGCTTGTGCTGTTCGTTCTTTCCCTGGTGGTGCTGGTCTTTACGCTTTCCAAAGGTGGCATGGCTTCCGAAGCGATCTGCCTTCTGACGCTTGGCGTCGGCTGGGTTTACCGGGAATTTCTGGAGCGCCGGCGCTGGACGGCGGTGGTGGCCGTTGTGCTGGTTCTGCTTATTTTGGCCGCAAGCATCGTTGGCTGGGGACTCGCCCGGCAGGGCCTTCCCGGCAAAGACCTGCTGTACCGCTGGCAATACTGGACCGGTGCGGCACGAATGGTGGAACGGCATCCTATGCTGGGAGTCGGTCTTAATAATTTCGGTTATTACTATACGCACTACAAACTACCCAGCGCGCCGGAAGATGTCAAAGATCCGCACAATCCGCTGGTGCGCCTGGCCAGTGAAGCCGGCCTGCCCGCGGCGGCGTTATGGGGGATTCTGGTTTTGGCCGCGTTTCTGGTAGTTATTGCCAGGCCTGCCGCCGAGCTTGCGGACGTCGCAAAGCGTCGCTACGTTCATCCCGCATTGCTGGCGGTATTCGTTTTGGCCTGGTGGGTCGTTCAGATGGCGATTACCGCACCGGTAAAAGCCGGTCCGGGCGAGGCCAACTTTCTGCTGCTGATGGCCGGCTGCTTTGCCGCCGTCGGATTTCTGGGCATGGTGCTGGCCAATGGAGCGTGGACTTGGCTGGCACCCGAACAGAAGCGACTGGTGCTGCTGGCACTGGCGCTGGGCGCTGCGGGCATGTGCCTGTACGACCAGATTAACCTGGCATTGGTGACCGGCCCGGTGGCAATGCTATTTTGGATTTCCTTGGGAATCGCGCAGCCGGTCGGGGCCGATTCCGTTGGCGAATCAGGACAACCGCGAGCCTTAGCGCCTCATGCCGGGGCCGGCGGCGCTTGGCGGCACGCATTCCTTGCGCTGCTATCACTATCGGCGGCAGTGGCCATTTTTAGTATCTGGCTGCCGGCGGAAACCGGACGACTGGCCATGGACCCGCAGCCGTGGCAACAGGCCTATATGCAGGCGGCCGTAAACCACCGCACGCGCGCCGCCCTTGCCGCGGTGAACCATGTGCTGGCCTGCAAGCCACGTTCGCAAATCTGGCTGGCCCGAAAAATCGACCTGACTATTGCCATGGGCCGCAATCCTCGAGCTGAGGTGCTCAGGCTGTTGTCAATTAACACCACCAATCCGCGGGTGCGCATTGGCTACGCCATGACCGCCCGTTCCGGCCTGACGCTGCCGGAACGGATCGCCCAGTTAAAACTGGCGCTGCAACTCAACAGCGACCTGCCGAAAAAGGAACTCACGCGGCTTACACCGCGTGAAGTTAAACAGATCAGGGAAGAAATGATCTTGCTGAAAGCCCGCCAATTATCACGCCAGCCATCACCCAAATCATCAGGCCAACGGGCAGGCCAACCGTGAGGCGAATATTCAACGGTTCCATAATGGCGGATTCATTTGAATTTCGAGCCATTCTCAAAGTAAGCCACCATCGCAAATTCCGGACCAATGTTTCCATACGCAGTAAATATATATATATATATATATGACAAAGAACCGGCCCGGTAACGTTACATCGGTTGCGACTGTTGCCTTTCCGGGAGTGCTTTTGTTTGGGCTTTAATTCCAGCTGTTGGTATCAGGTAGCCCCCGATTGAATTTCCGGCTGGCTTGGCTGCTGCACCGCCCGGATACGTTGCTGCAGCGAATCAAGAAAAAAATTGAAACGCCGCTCATCCATCGCACCGGAGATGCGCAGAATATTTCCCGCCCGATAGATGGCAATGTGCCGCATTTTTTTTCGTCCCGCCTGCACTATGCCCCACAGGTCCAAAACGCCGATCATGGTCATGATAGATCCCATGATCCAGTTCTGGTAGGCCGCAAAGCTGATAATCGCAGCCAGTGTCAGGCCCATCAGCATGACAAACATAATCACCAGCGCCGCCACGCGATCGGTTTTCCAGGTCAGCACAAAGGCGATTTGGTCGTAATAAATGCGGCGTACCCGGTCGCGGGCATAGTCACCCTGAAGCATGGTCAGCACGTCGTCGGCAACCAATATCCGCGTGCGCGAAAACATATTAGCGAAGACAAATTTCAGCGGGTCGGGCATAAAGCTCCCAAGTGTTTAGAATCAGGTCGGTCCGCCAATGCCTGTGCTCACCAGATACCATATCATTCCAACCGAAGAAAGAAGCGACGCTCCTCCCAACAGCAGAAACACCACCAGAATTGTCCACAGCCGCACGGAACCGCACTGCGTGCGGAACAGCGCATCGGTTTTCCATTGACGCCGGGCGGCAAACCATTGGAACAATCCATAAGGAAACCAAAGGATGGCGGTAAACCAGATGAACCCGGCCAGCGGAAAAGCGATATACAGCAGAAGCGGTGTGATCACCGCGCGGTCCGGGCGGTTGAGGAATCGGTCAAAATTTCCGCCAATCACGGCTTTGCCGGCGGATGATTCCAGAAACTGCACACTGTACGTTGAATCGCGCAGCGGAACGCTGCAAAGCGCACAAATAAAATTGCCTGTGCCCGCACAGGTGTTGACCGCTTTTTTATCCGGATGAAATGCGCACACCGCGTCCTGGGTCAGCGCCAATTCCGCCCGCTGGGTTTCCTGTGAGACCGGACGAAACACCAGCTCATCAACTTCCAAACCGCATAGCGTGCATCGCGACTGCGGCCTGCCCGCGGTAACCCGCAGCGCCTGCATAATGCCCTTGCAGCCGGCCACCGGACAGGGCGGACCGCCGGCCTGCAAATGAACGGTTGCAACCGCCGGCTCAACGACCGGCGGGACGGATGGTGACCCGTCTGAAGTCGGTGGGATGGGCGGGGCGGAACTTGAATCCGTCGGCGAAGGTTGTCGCACCGCTTCGCCGGCGGTCGGTGCAAGGTCCGCGGCTATTGTATTTTCGTCCGTCATGACATGAAGTCCTGAATGTTCCGACCCGTTGACTTTATCATAACTTATCCGACGATAGGTGCAATGTGGCCACAAACCGCCCGATCGGTGATTTCGGAGCAGCCGGACGAAACATCACACCCGCTGCCAAATAGGTTTATAATGCCCCAGGCAACGGCGCGGCGGAATGTTCCGAAATTCGTCCCGCGACCGTTGAAGGGAAGGTGATGCGACATGATTGTGGATTGTTATACGGCTATCTGGCAAAGCCCTGAACAGCTTGGCCCCGACGCGCTGCGCCGGCTGGCGCGGCCCATGGTTTTTGGTTCAGATGAACTTCGGATGCTTCCCAAGGCGGATACCGCCAGCCTGCTGCTGTCGGCGGAAAGCGTGGACTGCTGTTTTGTGGTGGGGTTCAAAAGCCTGGCGATGAAAGCGGAAATTCCAAATCGGTTTATCGCCGATTATTGCATGGAACATCCGAACCGGATGTTCGGCTTTGCCGGGCTGGATCCGACCGATCCGGACGCACTGGATCAAATTGAGCTTATCGCCCGTGAACCAGGGCTTAAGGGCTTGGCGATTGCTCCGGCCGCCCAGGATTTCCATCCGTGTGACACGCGCGCCATGCGCGCTTATGCGCGCGCCGCAAAACTGAAAATGCCGATCATTTTTTCGCCCGGAACCTACCTTTCCCAGCAAACCCGCCTGGAATACGCACGACCGGTCCTGCTGGACGAAATTGCCCGCACGCACCCGTCGCTGCATATCATTATTGCCAATATGGGCCGGCCATGGGTGGATGAAGCGCTGACGCTGCTGCAAAAGCACGACCATGTTCTGGCTTGCCTGGGCAGCGTGCTTCAGGAGCCGTGGATTGCCTACGACACACTGGTGCGGGCGCACCAGATGCAGGTAACCGACAAACTGCTGTTCGGAAGTAATTTCCCCTTCCATTCCGCGGCCCAGGCCATTGAAACCATTTATAACATTAACGCCTTTGCGCGGAATGCCGGGCTGCCGCAGGTGCCGCGCGAAAAGCTGCGGCAAATTGTGGAACGCGATACGCCATCGCGACTGGGCATAGAAGTCGCCGTCGGTCGTGTACTGGCGAGCGTCCAGCGGAACCGCAGAGTCACGCGCGGAACCTGACCCGGCATCCCCGGCGATTCAAAGAATTCCTTAAACTTCGCCGCCGAACCGCTATTGCCAACTGTTCAGACCTATTTCCACAGCGCCGGATGATTGGTTATCAATCCGCAATTTTCCCGCAAATAAATTTCCGCAAACAACCGCCTGACGCACGGGCTTGCCCAATCGCACCTGTGTTCCCGGCTGCTGGAATTCACATCCATTGATAATCAGGGGTGCCCCGACGGATTCCACCGCCGCAAACGCCGGGTTCCACTGAACTATTGTACATGCGTTAAATCCGACGGTTCCCCGGCCCGCGATTTTCGCAATGCCATCCGACGGACCCCAGAACGAACTGTTTACAAAGCGGACCGGTCCGTTATTGGTTGCTTCCACCACCACCTGCATCGGCCGCATGCCGCCAAGCTTAAGATAATCAAAAGAGACAAATTCACCGTTGGTGATCAACAGGCCGGGCGGCTGCGATTGTTCAACGCGCACCGCGTGCAGCGAAGCATCCGCCCCAATTCCCAGAAAATTCCCGTTGCACGCACCGGTTTTTCCCTCAATAAACCGGTACCCCGTCTTATAGCCGAATGAAAACGTATTCAGCACATATTCCCAGTCACAACGCCCGAAAACAAACGATTCGCCGTGCCGGTACATAAAGCTTTTAACGGGCCGGCTTCCCGACCACCAGGGGTTAAAATGCACGTTTTCAATGCGGCCAATATCATAAATGTTATCGACAAATATCCCCATCCGCAGGGGCTGCCCCGTGACATTGCGGATAAAATGCCGATGCGCTGAATCGGCATTAATTCCTCGCCATGAATTAAGCAACTCCACATTTTCCACCGTTACATTTTCGCCGCCTAAGCGCAGTGTCCACGGATATGCGACCGGCGTTTCTTGCGGATTCTGCCCCGGATACCAGATCGCCAGCCCCTCAATGGCGGCATTGGTCGCCAGCGTAATCAGCGGCGGCCCGTCTTCTTTGCCGCGCCCGCTCATCGCCCGCAGCACAGTGCCCTGCGCCACGGTCCCGGCACGCCGGTCAGATGGGAATCCGGACGCGGCCCGGGATGTCGGCCCCCGGGCCGTGCCGCACAATGCCACAGATTCCGGAATGTGCAGGCTGCCGCCAACTGTAAATTCGCCGGCCGGCAGCGCCACCACGCCGCCGCCCCGCCGACTCGCTGAGTCCAGAGCTTTTTGAATGGCCCCGGTTGCATCAGAGGTGGCATTGGCCACTGCGCCAAATTCCGTTGCATAAAAAAATGGTCCCAAAAACCCCTTTCTCGCTTCGTTTTCGGCTGCCAGGCCCGGTTCACCGGTGGTCCATGCCCCAGCCAGCCCTGCCACACCAACTGTTCCGAGAAACCGTCGCCGACTCGATCGTTCCATATTCGCAACTCCTGTTTGAAACCCTAAGCGATCAGTCTATCCGCCAAGCCGATCGCCCGCCTCAATTTACCAAATGTGGCGGCCAGATGAATCCCTTCCGGCGGGCGGTTATAGTTACCCGGCATGAAAAGGCGCTTGTCGCAAAAGCAAACTCTCGCCCCGCAAACCCGTTCGACTTCGGCCCATCCGGCCCGGACGGACTGGGACCATGTGGGCCAATGGTACGATGAACTCGTTGGCGACCAGGGCGGCGTGCATCATGAACAGGTGATTATTCCCGGTGTGCTGCGCCTGATTGACCCGCAGCCCGGAAAACGCATTTTGGACATTGCCTGCGGGCAAGGCGTCGCCTGTCGCGCCATGGCGGGGCGCGGGGCCAGGACCGTCGGCATAGACTTGGCACCATCGCTGATTCAAGCCGCGTGCCGCCGCACGGCATCACCGGAACTGGAAAGTTATTACGTGGGTGATGCTCGCCACCTGGAAAATATTCCGCTGGCCCCCGAATCATTTGATGCCGCGGTCTGCATCCTGGCGATCGCCAACATGACGCCGCTCTCACCCATTTGGAAGGGATGTTTTCGTTTGCTTAAGCCGGGCGGACGTCTGGTGGTTGTACTGCTCCATCCCTGTTTTCGCATTCCCAAAAAAAGTGACTGGGGCTGGGATGACCGCGATCAACTGCAATATCGCCGCGTGGAAAGTTACCTGACTTCGGAAAAAATTCCCATTCAAACCCATCCTGGACAAGATCCGGCGCAGGAAACCTTCACCTTCCACCGTCCGTTGCAGGCGTATATCAATACCCTTGGCTCGGCGGGCCTGCTGCTGGAAAAATTGGAGGAATGGATCAGCCGCAAGACGCCACCGGCTGGTCGAAGATTTGTCGGCCTGGACGCGAGTCGTCGCGAAATTCCCCTATTTATGGCATTAATCGCCAGAAAAGTTTAAAACCCGCCGCGAAAAGCGATTGTCGCAAGAAAAAAAAGGCATTCGTTTGACATACCCGCCGCCTGCGCCTTAGCATACTGGGCTTGGAAATATCCCCATTGAGGGCGTAGCTCAATTGGTTAGAGCATCGGATTGTCGATCCGAAGGTTGCGGGTTCGATCCCCGTCGCCCTCGTTAAAATTACATCATACAGGCCTTATTTCCAACGCAAACCGGGCCGTTCCCGGACTTGGTTTTCGCGAGCTGTTACGTTCCGGTCGCTGAAAAGCGACAACATCAAATAGGTGGATTCCGGACGTTGCACTACTACATATAGCATGCGCCTCAATCATTGATTCGCTAAACTGAATTTTTAGAAAAATTTGGCGCGGTCTAAGAATATTTTATTTACCCCTTTTCATTTTGCGCGAAATTTGCGAAAATACCGGGTGAATGCAATCCGTTTCGTTCCTGAGATTGCAGAGAGCCAGGGAAGGTGTCGCCCATGACTGCCGGAATACTTAGCCGAAAACAGATGCAAACCGCACAGCCCGCCATTTTCATCAGGGAAGATTTATTTGAGGACGGTCGCATTACCCAGCGTGAGGGCGGGGTTCTGGAATGTCAGGTTGACGAACATGGCATGGTGACGGGAAAGGTTCGCCAAGACCAGGCCAAACCCTTTGCGGTAGTGGTGAAAATAAAATCAGACACAACCTATGGTATTATGGTGGAGGGGCATTGTACTTGCCAGCTCAGTTTTAATTGCCATCATGTTGCCGCGGTTGTCATTGATTATTTTGGCTCGGCCGAGGTCATCAAACGCATGTCACCGGCGGGGGACGATGCCGATTCCGCCGAATCGGGCGAATCAGGCCGGGCCGCCATTGTTGCCGCGGCGGCGCTTGCACCGGCGCAGGCTCCTGATCCGGCCGAACTTCCCATACCCGTCGAACTGGAAAAGTGGTTGCGACTGGTGCAAACCGAGGCTCCCGGTGGGGATCAGGCCTCGCCGGTTCCGGAAATTTCCAACCGGGAACGGCGACGCCTCGTTTATTTCCTGTTGCCCAAGCCCAACCAAATCGGACAGATTATGGCGGCTCTAGGCCTTGCGCAGATTAGCAAAACCGGGTCCATTGACAGGGTTCGGCCGTTCAATGCCCACCAGGCGTTGCGCAATCCGCCGGCCAGTGTAAAAAGTGTGGATTTCGCCATTCTTCAAACGCTGTCGACCTGCTCACCGGGAACCTTGGCCGGCCAGGAATCGGCATTTCCGTACCGCATGGCGGCGGATCTTGTAGTTGCGATGGCTTCAACCGGACGCTGTTATTGGCGGGACATCAGTTCGCCGCCGCTGAAACTCGGCAAGCCGCGGCCGGGGACGCCCTGCTGGCTTGAGGGTGCCGACGGCATCCAGATTCCCTGCCTTTCGGTGCTGCCCGCGGCTGAAATAGTGCTGGGCCTGCAGTGCCTTTATATTGACACAACTACAAGCGAATATGGGCCTATACAGGTTGACTGGTCGCCGATGCGGCTTACCTCCTGGCTTTCCGGTCCGCCGGTTCAGCCGGAAAACGTACCCGCCCTGCGGCGGACACTTGCCGAACTTGCCGTTCCCGCGCCCCGGGAAGTCCGTGTGGAAATCAAGAACGATGAAATTCCCACGCCGATCCTGCATCTGTTTTCCGCGGAAAATCCGTGGTATTCCGAACGAACATCCTGGAAGACTTCTGAAAAATATTTTCATTACGCGGAATTCTGGGTGGAATATATGGGCCAACGGGTAAAGCCGGGTTTGGGGGCGGAACAGCTTCGCCTTAAAACGCCCGACGGCATTGCCGTGGTACGCCGCCGCATGGACCTTGAACGTGGATTCCATTCGACGCTGTATGAATACGATCTTCGCGAGCGCAATCTCACCTATTATCAGGCGATGCACGGAAACAAGGCCACCACGGTGACCTTTTATGATGAGGAGTCCAGTGACCGCTGGAAGATTTTTGCTCAGCGTGGAATTCCCGCGCTGGAAAGTGAAGGCTGGCGGGTCGAATTTGACAACAGTTTCCGCTGCCGCACCGCCAAGGTGGATGATTACTATCTGGAAACCACGGCCACCGGTGACCACAACTGGTTTGATCTGGAACTGGGCGTGGAAGTGGAAGGCGAACGCATCAATATTCTTCCCCTTTTGCGGGCCGCGCTGGCCATGACGGATAAGAAAAGCAAATCCATCGCCATCCGACTTCCGGATGGCCGCAATATTTCCATTCCGCGCAAGCGGCTGGAAGGTATCCTGGGTGTCCTGGTGGAACTGATGGACCCGGCCGCCCAGACGACGGGAAAAAAAATGCGACTCGACCGACTGCGCGCCGCACAACTTTCACTGATCGACAACAGTTGGCAATGGAATGGCGACGACCGCCTTAAAGCGCTGGGCGACAAGCTCCGAAATTTTTCCGGCTTATCCGCCGTCGCGCCGCCCGGCGGCCTGAAGGCCGAGTTGCGGAACTATCAACGCGACGGCCTGAACTGGCTGCAGTTTCTGCGGGAACATGACCTGTCCGGCGTACTGGCCGACGACATGGGACTGGGGAAAACCGTGCAGACACTGGCCCATATTCTGTGCGAAAAGGAATCCGGCCGAATGGACCGGCCCACGCTGGTTATCGCCCCCACCAGTGTCATTCACAACTGGCGAACCGAAGTCGAACGCTTTGCGCCGGACCTTAAAACGGTGCTGTTGCATGGTCCGCTACGCCGCGATCTTTTCGCCGCCATCGCCAAACACGATCTGGTGCTTACCACCTATCCGCTGCTGGCGCGGGATGGTGAGGAACTGAAAAAAACCGCCTTTCATCTGCTGATCATGGATGAAGCGCAGGTCATCAAGAATCCGCGGACACTCTACGCCCAGACCGCACGGGAAATTGAAGCGCGCCATCGCCTTTGCCTTTCCGGAACGCCGCTGGAAAATCATCTGGGCGAACTCTGGGCGTTGTACGATTTCCTTCTGCCCGGATTTCTTGGCGATTCCAAAACGTTCCGCCGCGTGTTTCGCGATCCGATCGAGAAAGCCGGCGATACCCATCGTCGGCAGGCGCTGGCCCGCCGCATCGGACCGCTTATCATGCGGCGACGAAAACAGGAAGTAGCGCTGGAATTGCCGGCCAAGACCGAAGTCGTGCGCAGCGTTGAAATTTCCGGTGATCAACTGGACCTGTATGAAAGCATCCGCAGCATCATGCAAACCCGTGTGCAGGATGAAATCGCCGGAAAGGGCATGGCCCGTTCGCATATTGTGATTCTGGACGCCCTGCTGAAACTCCGACAAGTCTGCTGCGACCCGCGTCTGGTCAAATTGCCCAGCGCCGCGTCGGTTCGTGAATCATCAAAACTCGAATACCTGATGCAGATGATGCCCCCGATGATTGAGGAAGGCCGTAAAATTCTGCTCTTTTCCCAGTTCACCGGAATGTTGGATCTTATTGAAGAGGAAATTGTTAAACGGGACATCGGTTTTGTCCGCCTGGACGGCCAGACCGTCGATCGCACCACTCCGGTGGCCAGATTTCAGGCCGGCGGCGTGCCGCTGTTTCTTATCAGTCTTAAGGCCGGAGGCACCGGCCTGAACCTGACCGAAGCGGACACCGTGATTCATTACGATCCCTGGTGGAACCCTGCAGTGGAAAATCAGGCCACCGATCGTGCCCACCGCATCGGCCAGACCAAACCGGTGTTTACCTACAAGCTGATCATGCGCGGCACCGTAGAAGAGAAAATTCAAGCCATGCAGCAGCGCAAATCGGCGCTGGTGCAGGGCCTTCTGGATGCCGGTACCGGTGCATCCGTGCAATTGACACCGGAAGACGTCCGTCAGTTGTTCGCTCCGCTGGAGCAGGCCGATCGCCCCTGACCGCCCGGACGGTTGACAGGCTTCGGCCGTTGCGTTGCCACGATGGGATTTCCGGCACTATACTTGGTTTGAATGCACAACCAGACACCACAGCCCCGGAAGACCGCCCCATCCGCAGCCGACGCCCGCGAGCATGAACGGCTGGCGCGGCTGCATCAACTCGCCACGCTGGGCGAATTGGCGGGTGGCCTGGCGCACGAGCTTAAAAACCCCCTGTCCACAGTCAAACTGAATCTCCAGTTGCTGCAGGAAGATTTATCCGGAAAACCCGGTCTTGAAACCAGCCGCGCCCGCACCGCAACTTTGCGCAAGGAAGTGGACCGACTGGCCGAAACACTGGACGATTTTTTACGCTTTGCCGGGCGGCTTGAATTGCATCCGGTGCCGACACCCATCAATCGCATGGTTCAGGAGATGGTGGATTTTTTTCAGCCCCAGGCGTACGCCGCCGGTGTTCGCCTTCATGCCAGCCTCTCCGCTGAAAATCCGCTCTGTCGGCTGGATTGCAATTTGTTCAAACAGGCCCTGTTAAACC
>JAJZEY010000442.1 GCA_021805585.1 Planctomycetota bacterium | reverse complement strand
GCCCTGAGCCATGGCCGCAAGCACGCAATTCAGACCGGTTGACTCACCGGCGGGAAAACCGACCACCGAAGCGATCGCTGTTAACTGACCCCATGAAAATTTGTTTGACGGCGCAATGGAAATTAATCCGGGGTCCTTCACGGTTTTACTGAAGGACATATAACCGGCGAACGGATTGACCGATTCATGACGGAAGGTATGATCCGACCGCAAAAGTCCCCAGATATCCAGATACACCTGCGAAAGAATTCCGACCGCCCAGATACCCAGGTCATGCCGCATGGCCTGTTCCGACCAGCCGGTCAGCATGACCACAGGACCTTCGCGTGCCGGTTGGCCAAGGATCCGTCGCAAATTGGCGGGGGCCGGCGATTCGTTTGGCGCGATCCAGGTTGCCGGCGAAACCTTAAGAACCCGCTCCTTGGGAATGCCCGCCGCGGAAAGAGCCTGGATCGTCACATTCCATGGAGTAATAAACAGCATCGGGCATCGTGCGGACGAACGGACCAAAGAACGAACCAGAACTTTTTTGGGGGCGATTTGAACGCCCGCAATCCGCGGCAGGCTAACGCCCAGACGCGACGCGGCACGTATGCCCCAACTGCCCCAGGCGTGAAGGTGTGTGGGTCCAAAGTGGCCCACGCAACGACTGACATTGCGCAGCAGGGTTGGGTCCCAGCGGGCCAGTCCGCGGCTCCAGGAAAGCTGGCCGGGGTCAACGCCGGCTTGCAGGGCCGCATCGCGCCATCCATAGTTCCCCAATACCAGTACATGGTGTTCGGCCGGAAGTTTTTTAAGCAGCAGAACCAGCGTATCCAGGGAATCCAGGCCGCAGGTCGGGTCAATCACGTGCAGTATTTTCATCTTGTTGAAGCGCTCCAGTGGCCCGGGCAAATAGCCGATCCGTCCGGTTTTGGGGATGCCGGAATCAGGGCCAGATAATATCCGCTGAGTCAAAAACCGGACCATCGGTACAAGTGAGTTTATACACCCAATCCGATGATTCCGGCACACGGAATTTAATCACACAACTCTGGCAGGTCCCCATGCCGCAGGCCATGGGTTGTTCCAGTGACACCTGGCATGCAATATCGAATTTGTTGGCCACCAGACTTGTGGCCTTCATCATGGGCGTCGGGCCGCAACAATATATAATGGTGTTGGCGCGGCTTAATTCCGGATGGCTCGTTAAAAAGCATTCCAACGCCCCGGTCACGTAACCGGCGAAACCCAGCGATCCGTCATCCGTGGCTATAATTGTCGGCACGCCAAAGGCGGCAAATTCCGCCGTATTCAAAACCGGGACCGCCTCAGGCGGCGGTAACGGGGATCCGGGCGGGAAGGTCAATGAAACCAGCGAGCCTTTTTGTGCACCGGCAAATGCGACCGCGCTTTTGCCGGATCGGGAAACTTTTTCCGCCAGGTAAATCATGGGTGGTATTCCCACCCCACCGCCGACCAGGAGTGCGTGTTTAATGTCAGCCGAAATCCGAAAGCCCTTGCCCAGCGGTCCTAAAATGGATACATGGTCGCCGGGGCGTAGTGTTTCAAGAATGCCGGTGGCTTTGCCGACCACCCGATGAATAATATCAAGATCCGTCCAGGCGCGGCCGGGGCCGTCGCGTCTGCCCGCAATTGAAAATGGGCGCCGCAGATAAGGCAGGTCGGTGGTGAAGTATGGCTCGTCGGGTACGGGGGCTTTGTGACCGGGCTGCCATTCCAGCTCGCGCGGTTCAGGCGAATGGGCTTGCGGATCGCATAAAATTTCAACGAACTGCCCCGGTTCGCTGGGCGGAAAATTTTCCACCCGCAGTGCCAGCCGATAATGTTCCTGACACAATTGATGATTGCCTGTGACCATCGCGGAAAATTCGCCGCGAAGCCGGGTGTGGTTGGCGGCTCGATTCATCGGATTCAATGTGGTGCTCATGACCTGCCTGTAATCCAAGGAAGGCGAAAACTTCGCCTCTGGTGCCTGTCCGGAAAATGGCCGCGTCGTGCGCGCCATCAGCCTTAGCGGCCCGATGGAAGGTCGGCCACGCCCGCGAATTTTCAGTGCCGGAGAGTTGCAGGCTGCCGCACCGCACCGGGCCGTTCCCGATCGCCGCCCGCGCCGGCGCTAACGGCGTTTCGCACCGCGCTGGCAATTCCCGCGGCATCAAGGCCGACTTCCTTTAACTGCTCGGAACGGCTGGCCGCCCGGATAAACCAATCCGGCAGGCCGCAACGTGTGACCACACGGGCATCGTGCCCGCGAAGCTGGGCATATTCCAGTACCGCTGTGCCGAAACCATTGATTACCGCATGATCTTCCACGGTGATAATCGGCGCGCCGCCCGTGAATAATTCATCAAGCATGCGGCCATCCAGCGGTTTGCAGAATCTGGCGTCCACAACGCCGACATCCAGGCCGTCATTTGCCAGAAGTTTGGCCGCCGCCATGGCCTGATTGGCCAATGCCCCATAAGCCACGATGGTGGCATCCACACCACTTTTAAGCCGTCGTGATACGCCGCCGCTTCGACCGATCGACCACGCTTCCGGCGCAGCCAGCGGTTCGGCCGGACAGTTGTCCCGCGGATAGCGAATTTCACAGGGAGATTCGAGTGTCAGCGCCAGGTCCATGGCGGCACGCAATTCGGGTTCATCGGAGGGGGCCATCAGGACAATTCCGGGCTGACTTTTCAAAAAGGCCAGATCGCAGAAGCCATGGTGAACGGCACCGTCATCACCGACTAAGCCGGCACGGTCCACACAGAAAATCACCGGAAGTCCCTGCAGGCAGACTTCCTGAAAAATCTGGTCAAACGCACGTTGCAAAAAGGTGCTGTAAACAGCCACCACCGGCCGCAGACCGCCCTTGGTCATGCCGGCCGCCATCGCGGTGGCGTGGCTTTCGCAAATACCCGTGTCAAAATAGCGGTCGGGGAACATTGGTTTAAGTTTGATCATGCCGGTGCCGTCCGGCATGGCGGCGGGAATACCGACCACACTGGAA
>JAJZEY010000063.1 GCA_021805585.1 Planctomycetota bacterium | reverse complement strand
GGCGTCTGGTGCTCCGGCACCCCCGGATTTATGGCGGCTACCCCTTAAACTACACGTCTCCTGCCGCATGGCGTCACTGCGTACACTGATTTCCGGCGGTGACAGAGCCTTCGGCTGAATGCCGATAAACATTGGTTAAACGTTTAATAAAGCAGGGCTTGGATGACACATTGGCTCCGGGGCGGACCATACGTAGCGCGGTCCGGCGGTTAAAAACTGTTGGCGGGCAAGCGGCTGGAGTTTCGAATTGGGCATTATTTCCGGCCAGCCCTTTATACCCATGGCATTTCCAACTACAATACGGGGCTTGGCTTTTTGCCCGGCGGATGGGGGCGGCTTTCGCCCCCACGCCCTTGCTTGAGGAAATGTTTTCGGAAAGACCGTTATGAAACGCCGTGACGAATTACGCAATATCGCCATCATCGCCCACGTTGACCATGGCAAAACGACGCTGGTGGACGCATTGCTGCGCCAGTCGGGCATGTTCCGCGCCGCACAGTTGGAAGACAAAACGCTTATTCTGGACAATAACCCTTTGGAACGTGAGCGCGGAATTACCATTCTGGCGAAAAATGTCGCCATGAACTATCCGGATTCCGCCGGCGTCATACGGAAAATCAATATTATTGACACTCCCGGCCACGCCGACTTCGGCGGCGAAGTTGAACGCGTACTGAAAATGGCGGATGGCGTGCTTCTGCTGGTGGATGCCTTTGAAGGCCCTATGCCGCAGACCCGCTTTGTGCTTAAGAAGGCTTTTCATTACCACATTAAGCCGATTGTGGTGATCAACAAAATCGACCGGCCGGACGCCCGCCCGGACGAAGTCCTGAACGAAATTTTTGATCTGTTTGTGGAACTTGATGCCAGCGATGACGCACTGGATTTTCCGGTGGTGTATGCGTCGGGGCGGGCCGGTTTCGCCAAGCTTAACATGGAAGATACCAGTACCGATATGCGACCCCTGCTGGATACCATTGTAAGCAAGGTTCCAGGCCCGGTCGCGGACCTTGAAAAGCCACTGCAGATGCAGGTCACAAATATTGACTACAATGAATATGTTGGGCGCATCGGCATTGGTCGGGTTTTTAACGGCTACCTCCGCAAGGGGGAAAAGATTACCCTGATCAAACGCACGGGCAAAAATGAATCGCATGCCACCACGGAACTTTATCTGTTTGCCGGTCTTGGGCGGGAAAAAACGGACCATGTGGAAGCCGGGGATATTTGCGCCGTCGTCGGCATAGAGGATGTGGATATCGGCGACACGATCGCGGCACCCGAACATCCCGAAGCCATGCCGCTTATTGACGTGGACGAACCGACGCTTAGCATGATCTTTTCCGTCAACGATTCCCCCTTCGCCGGAAAAGAGGGGAAATTTGTCACCAGCCGCAACCTGCGTGACCGCCTTTACAAAGAACTGCAAAGCAATGTGGCTTTACGAGTGGAGGACACCTCTTCCGCTGATTCGCTGCGCGTCAGCGGCCGCGGCCTTCTGCACCTTGGCGTGCTGATAGAAAACATGCGTCGCGAAGGTTATGAACTTCAGGTCAGCAAGCCAAAGGTGATTTTCAAGGAGCTTAACGGCCACAAATGCGAACCGGTGGAAAACCTGGTCATTGATGTGCCGCAACAGAATGTCGGCGCGGTCATGGAACTCGTCGGTAATCGGCGCGGCGAGCTTGTGCGGATGGATTCCAAGGGAAATATTACCCATTTGGAATTCACCATACCCTCGCGCGGGCTGATCGGCTTGCGCACCCGGCTTCTCAACGGTACGCAGGGTGAGGCGATCATGCACCATACATTTCATGATTACCAGTTCATCCGCGGGGCCTTGCCCGGCCGACAGAATGGCGTGATGGTCAGCATGGAGCTTGGCAAAACCAACGCCTACGCGCTGGATACACTTCAGGAACGCGGCATGATGTTTGTAAAGCCGGGCGACGAAGTCTATGAAGGTATGGTGGTCGGTGAGTACAACAAGGATACCGATATAACGGTGAACGTTTGTCGCGAAAAGAAGCTTTCCAATATGCGCACCACCAGCAGTGACAAAAACATCATCCTTAAACCACCCCGCGATATGTCGCTGGAAATCGCGCTGGAATATATTGAGGATGACGAACTTGTGGAAGTGACGCCGACTACCATCCGGCTGCGTAAGCGGCATCTGAAGGAAAATGACCGCAAACGTTTCGGCCGCGCGGATGGCGCTTGAGCCTTCCGGACGCACATGATTACCGCTGTGCCGGTGCCGCGAGCCTGCGCTTGCGCCGGCCGGCGGCCTGAGGAATACCGCTGGCCATGAACTATATTGATGTCCATAATCACTTTCTGCCCGGCATGGATGACGGCTGCAAGGCGATCGCTGAATCCGTCCTGTGTGTGCAGGCGATGATTGCTCAGGGATACAACCGCTTCTTTTTAACGCCGCACACCGGTCCGACGGAAATTACGAACATCAAGCCCGCCCAGACTTGCCTTGCGGTGGAGCGGTTTTCCCGCCACATGAAAGAGGTGGGTATCCGGGCGGAATTCCGGCCGGGCGGCGAATTGCGGCTTTCGCCGGAAATGTGCCGCTGGACGGACACCACCTGCGTGCCAACGTATGGCATGAATTCGTCGTATGTGCTGGCGGATCTGTGGGAGCCGTTCTGGCCGGCCTGGGGTGACGAAGCGATTCAATGGCTGCAAAGCCGCGGATTTACCGTGATTCTGGCGCACCCCGAACGTATGGCGTGCATGTTGGATCATCCGGCATTTATTCAGGTGCTGGCGGCGCGCGGCGTGCTGTTTCAGGGCAATCTTGGACCGTTGGGCGGTTCAGAAAATGAACTGGTGCGGCAACTGGCACAACGCTATCTGAAGGAAGACCGCTATTTTATGCTTGGGACGGATGGCCACCGGCCTGATCATATGGCGTCCCGCATGGCGGGTATTGGTGAGGCGATGGACCTGGTTGGCGAAACAAAGATTCGGAAACTGATGGTGGAAAATCCTGCCAAGCTCTGGATTTAAGCCGATCCGGCATCGGCCGGCCAACCGGCCGGATTCAATGAATAAATAACAGCGATACCAGCGTTAGAATCAGGACAATCAGCGTGACGGTGGTATAAAACCAGTCGCGATCCACCAGCGCGAATAAAATAACCGAGGCCAGCACCCGCGCCACGGGCGTTAAGACCAGGATAAAAAGTCCCACATCAATAACCGATTCGCCATCCCCACGCATGACGCCATGATATATCACCGAGAAATGATCGTTTAATACCGCCGTTTGCATGTGGTGCACACTGGGCGGATGGTGAATAAAAGCGAGCGTCAGTCCCAGAGCCATCACCAGTACGCTGCTCACCACGCCAATGCGCAACACCCATGCGGAAACATCCTGAATGGTCGTTTCATTGCGAACCCCCTCCGCATTTCGTGCCGGTAAGGTGGTTGGAATTGTAGATTGCTCTGGTTCTGCCATCAGTTGCCTCTTATTTTTTCGGCGACCGCAGCGCTGGCCGGGCCGGCAAAGTCGGTTACTTTCGTTCAAAGCTTAACGTGAAAGCCGCCCATTAACATCTGAACACCAATAATGCCCAGGAGCACGGCGAAAACCTTTCGCACCATGGTATTGGACATTTTTTCCATTAATTTTGTTCCCAGAATCGCGCCCAGCAGAACGGAAGTCGCCACCGGCACCACCACAAATGGCAGTACCAGCCCGCGGTGAAGGTAAACCCCCGCCGCTGCGGCCGCTGTCACGCCAATCATGAAATTACTGGTTGCGGTGGCCACCTTGGTCGGGAGTCGCATGGCGATTTCCTGGGCCAGTACCTTAAGCACCCCGGCACCGATTCCCAGAATACCCGCCATAATTCCCGCCAGAAACATGATTCCCATGGCCGGCGGAACCCGTCCGGCGTTGTAGGTGATTTCGCGGCCCATACGCTTATCAAAATATGAGCCTTGCAGTTGAAGCCATGTTGCAAGGCGGTCGCTTTGCACGTTTTCGGGAAGTTCTTCGGCTATTTTCAACAGCACCGGCACCAGTGAAAAAAGGAGTGTAAAACCAAAAAGTATTTTCAGTGTATCGGCGTTGAGAAACCGGGAAAGGACCGCCGCCCCCAGAATAGCGCCGGAAGCAGTGGATAATTCCAGAAACATGGCAATGCGGACGTTGGTAATGTGGTCGCGCACATAAACGGAACCGGCCCCGCTGGACACCGCGATTACCGACACAATGCTGGCCCCGATGGCCTGTTCGATCGGCATGCCCATGAAAACGGTCAGAACCGGAACAATTACAATTCCTCCGCCTAGGCCGCTAATCGCGCCGACTACGCCGCCAAGGAAAGAGGCACCGGCAATTTCCAGAATCCAGATAATGGCTGCTGTATCCAATGAAAGTTTTTCCTTACGTTTGCTGAAAATCGTTTATGCGCCGGTTCCGCGGCGCGTCCGGGACATTCGCCGCTTAACCAATCCTTTACGCGGATTTTTCCGCCAACGCCGTAACACTAGAGGATTCTCCGCGCCAGTTCAAGATGCCCGGCAACCGGCGGTGCATAAGCCGATTCTTCAACCGCATGTTACCGGTCGTGGGCACCGGGGTTGCCGATTTTTCGGGCGATGGGCGGCATCGCTGATTAACGGCCCAATGAACGTCTATTGGCGATTATTGGTTGGAAGTGTATGGAAAAGCGAAGGAGGGGCCGGCATTGGCATGCGGTGGGAGCAATGTTGGGCCGCCGGGTCTTACCACAAAATCGCGAAGGCACAATGGGAGGAGTATTGGCCACAGAGGTCGCAGAGGTCAGAGAGAACGCCTGCCGGTGCGTATTATGTGATGCAAGATTTGCTGTATCGTGCGGTGGCACTCCCCAATTCCAGCGGGAAAATCGTGGAAGCCTGCGATTGTGAGGCGTATGGAAATACACTGATATTCACCGCGATGGACCCAGGCGGGAATTGGTCGGGCGACTCGGCGGTGCAATCAGATTACGGCGCCAATGAAATCATCTTCTGCGGCTATCGCTTCGATCCTGAAACGCGTAACTATTTACGTCCGCAACCGAACATACAACCCCGTTCTTGATCGATGGATTCAGCGTGATCCAATTAGCTATGCGGGCGGGATTAATTTGTATGGGTATGTCGAATCCGCGCCGGCAGGGAAGATGGAGGCGTTGCGATTAGCCGCGACAACCGCGTCCCAGCCGCGCGCACAATGGACGGCCGAGGCGCCTTATTAAGTTCATCATCGTGGGGCCTCGGGCAAAGCAAAATCCGACGAATTGGTTTTTGCGTACCAGCGTAACAATCGCGATGGCCAGAAATTGACGGGAGCGGCCTATTGTATCCAAGATCACATAAATCCTAATTAAGGGCAAAGCGAAAGGACAGAATAACGGCCGGCTCGTCAATTTAGCAAAAAGGCTTGATTGGCGACAGGGTTGCCTGGGCATCGGCCAATGGATTCCGCCGGGTCAATTTACAGCCCGATTTCCCATAGCGCACTGTACGAAGAGTCAACGGAAATGGTCCGGTGAACTTTCCGGACGTGGGGGATGCAAGTCCGCGGGAAGCTGTTAGAATGAGGTTGCTTAGGTTGGCCGGCCTCCCATTATCCTGGACTACTGTGGTCCGGGACGCGCCAGGCCCCGGCCGTTCTGAACAAGCCCGGTGAGGTCGCCGCATGATTGATGCCCTGACGCTTAAGAATTACAAAACTTTCAAGGCGCTTACGTTAGAACATCTTTCTCCCTTTACGTTGCTGGGCGGAATGAACGATGTTGGCAAGAGCAGCATTTTAACGGCAATTTACATCTATACCGCTCGGCTGCAACCCGCCATGGCGAATTTGGCCACGATGCGATCCCAGAATAATTCCGATTGGGCGGAAACGTATTTTCACGCATTTAGCCCATCGGCGGAAAATCGGATCGAAATTGGCGTGGTCTGGTCGGGCGTGCCGGGACGGGTGGAAATTCAGTTCGACCCTGCGGTGCATGTCGGCGCGTTATTGGATAGCGGCTTGCAAAATCGACCGCCTGAAAATCACCCTTCATCCGTGCCTGACCCGACCCGGATGGCGGCCGAATTTGGCCTGGTGTCCGGCGAGCAAAGTCTCCAGGCCCTTCGAATGCGTTGGTACGAACGCGACGAGCAGAAATCTGATATTTACTGGATGTTGCCGCCCGCGAAGCCGGGTATGTATGTCAAATACTCGCTCCCCGGTCTTCCATCGCCCTCCGCGCTTCTGTTTCCATTCATGCGCCAACTGCCTGATGCTGCCGCGCGGTCCCTTAGCGAGCTGGTGAAGGCCGGTGAGGCGGCAGAAATAACCGCGCATATCAAGATGCTTTTTCCGCATATTCAAGACCTCGCGCCCGTTCTTGCCGAGCCGGGCAAAGGAACCGTTCTCGCGGATGTCGGGCTGTCCAGGCCCGTACCTATTTCCGAGCTCGGGGACGGGGCCAAGGAGGCCTTGAACCTGATGCTTACGATCCCGCGAGTCCGTGGGGGTGTACTGCTGTGCGACGAGCTTGGTGCCGGCATCCATGCTTCGATTCTGCCGAGATTCGTCCGCTCCATTGCCGCCATCGCCGGCAAACATGACTGCCAGATCATCGCGACGACGCATAGCTATGAATTGCTTTCCGCGGCGTACGATGCGTTCGCCCAGGAGGGCATGAACCCCGGAGATCTTACGTATATACGCTTGGATCGCATCGACCCGGCAACCGTACTGCCAGCCGTTTTCAATTATGAAAAACTTGGCATTGCGCTATCCAATGATTGGGAGGTCCGTTAATGGCATTGCCACAGGGCATTGGGCGTCAGAATCTGTTGCTTGCGGAAGGTAAAGATGAACTGAATTTTCTTGACGAACTTCTTAAAACAATAAATATTGGCAACGTTCAGATTATCGATATCGGCGGTAAGGATAAGTTCCTACGCTCTTTGCCCACAATCACGGCATTGCCCGGGTTTCGTAGAGTTGAACGCCTGGGCGTTATTCGTGATGCGGAGACGGATGCGGAAGCGACGTTCGCCAGCGTACGGCACTCCCTGAAGGCAAATGGCCTTACCGCGCCTCAACAATCCGGTGTGGTACTTAAGAATGCTGTGCCGCACATTGGCATCTGGATTATGCCGAATAATCATCGGGAAGGCTGCATCGAAGATCTTTGCTGGGATGGCATTTCGGAAGCAGACCCGCGTCGCACTTGCGTGGAAAAGTTTATGGGTTGCCTCGGCGATCACCTTGAGAAAAAAAACGGCCGGCATGACGTCGCTGCAAACGAACTCTATTTTCCAAAACAAGCTGCAAAAGCGAAACTTCAAGCGTATTTGGCTGGATTGTACGAACCCCAACGCGAACTGGGACGTGCAGCACAGGCGGGTGTATGGGACCTCAAGCACAGCGCGTTTGCCGGCCTTCGCAATTTCTTGACAGCGCTTTTCCGTTGATACCCGTCCCCAGGTTGGTGGCGGTGGTGGGAGCTTTTAAAGCGATTTTAGGTTTAACAGAATAGCGGTTAATTGGTCTTTTTAAGGAATATGCCCTGCGCCCCTGAAATGACGACACTGGATCGTATAGACGTTCGGTAAGAAAACAACTGGAATCTGTTTGAAGAAAAAGCCATTGGGTGAGAAAAAGATGATTTCGATCCCGCGGGAAGCGGATGCCAGCGGCGAACCGATCGTAAATCTGTGCCGCAGACATGGCATCAGCGATGCGGCGTTCCCGGCGTGGCGGCGAAAATTCGGACAGATGTCCCAGGCCGCGGTGGGGCGCTTGCGTGATCTGGAAAGGGGCGATGTGCGGCTCAAGCAACTGGTGGCCGATCGCGATCTGGATGTCGATGTACTTAAGGAGTACGTACAAAAAAAGTAGCTGGTGCCCCGGAGCGTCGCCTGGCGGTGGGATTTCCGGTGCGGCGGAGGATTTCCCTGCGGCGGGCGCGTGACCGGATAAATTGGCGGACCCGATTTGTTATTTCCGCCCCGATAGCGCGGGCATGGAATCTGATTCGGAATTCTGAATTTCATGTTTGCCGTCGCCGTTGGCCGATCCGCGGAATCATGAATCAATAAAAAGAGGTTTAAGAAACGCTATGCTTTGCAGTGCGGCTTTTGCCGGTGCGTCCGGACAGGTATAAAGTTCCACGGTCAGAAAATTGGGGTAATGTCTGGCCGCAAGCAGCCGCTTCAGCTTTCCCCAATCAAAATTTCCTTTTCCGGGAATAAGGTGATAATGTTTGCGGCCCGGCAGGTCTTCAATATGGCAGTTCCATATGCGTCCATGCAGGAGTCGTAAGGTGTTGCCGATCGGCTCGCCGATGACCACGCTGTGGCCGATATCCAGATTCGCGCCCAGCATCGGACTGTTCATGGAGTGAATCAGAGCTGCCAGTTCGGTGGCCCATTCAATAAACAGGCCCGGTTCGGATTCCATGCCGACGCGCACGTTTAATTTCATGGCTAATTCAAGCACCGGCTTAAGCGATTCGCGCAATTGCCGCGCGGCCAATCGCGGTGGCATGGTGGGCAGCGCCTTTCCGCTGGTAATGCTTATATTTGCCGCGCCAAGTGCGTGGGCGTAGCGCAGGGTATTGGAAATCATGCGGATTCTTTCCCGCCGAAGTTTGGCCGATGGCGAAATAAGGGAGGGTTCAAAAAAGGGTTCGGGTGGGGCATCTTTCCAATAGCCAAAGGTGCAGTTGGCGTTGATATTGCATACGGCAAGTCCGGTGCGTTCCAGCAAGGCCCGCAATGGGGCCGCGATGCGCGGCGAAAATGTATCAGGATACAAATGCGGCTTATCCGCCAGAATTTCAACGCCCGTATAGCCGCAAGCGGCGATTGTTTCGATCGCTTTTTTTAAGGAATACCGGCTGAAGGCGTTGGTGGAAAAAGCAAGCTTAAATTGCGGCGGCATCAGAACTCTCCAGGATGTGTGTGGCCCAGGGACATGCAGTGGCAATTATGCCGCGGGAAGGGCGGCCAAGGCCTCGGCCATTTCAGCGGCGGCGTGCGAATCGCCGGTTTTGTTTGCCATGGCGATTCCCTGTTCATACTGTGCGCGGGCCTGGGCAATTTGACCGAGTGCTTCATGCGATCGTCCGCACATGAAAAGCGCAGCGACATAGCCGGGATCATGTGCAAGCAATGTGCCGAATTCCCGGATGGCCGTGTCATGCTGGCCGGCTCTGGCGTATTCCATCGCCACGCCATAGCGTAAAAAGCTGTCTTTGGGTTCGGCGTCCAGCATTGTCAACAACTGGGCGAGACGTGGTGTGGTCATCGATTCTCCTTGGGCGGCGGCGTGGACAATAAGGTGCCCAGTCCGGATCGCCATTCCATGTAAGCGTAGGGCAATCCCGCTTTATCATGCAGAATTTTCAGCAGGCGATGATAACGCTCGTAGGCGTTGTTCTGCCAGTGTGTACTGGCGCGATCACAAAAATAAATGCGGCAGCCCAGGGGCCGACCGGTCCGGGCGGTGCAAAGCTCGTTTACCTGCCACGGGCAGCCTGGGGTAATTTCCCCGCTGTCCGTTAATAATGGCAGCGGAAAGTTGGAAGTGTGATTCGGCGCTTGCTTTTGCGCTTCCGGTGGTGGTTCGGCACCGGCGGGTTGCACCGGTGGCGTCATTTCAACTGTGCGGAAATACTCCAGTTCCAATCGTGTGGCATATAGCCGATGGCCATAGGCTTCAAAATGGCAGCAGCGGCCGCTGGCGACGCAGCGCGGCTTGTGGAAATCAATTTCCGCGTCCAGCCCTTGGTACAATGCTTTAACCTGCCCTAACGCCTCGGCCAGTGTGATGGTATCTAAGTTGCTAATTTGGTTAACCATGATGGGGGCATTATCGGTGTTTATTGTTGGAATGCAAAGAAGGTTGCCCTTCCGCGCTATAATTCACTATCATAAATGTTGGATCGGTCACCAGACTGGTCGCGGTAGTAAAAAACAAGCCGAATTTTACAGCGGAGGTTCACCATGACCACAGATACGGAAATTTCCCCCGCCGGCGCGGCGGATGTTCTGGATGTATATTTTCTGGAGGTTCGGGCCAGTCTGTTAAGTGTGGCCGCCACGCTGGATCGGGTGAATCGGGCCTCTGGATCGCGGGCGATTCAGGCGGACAGCCGTATGGAATTTATTCGCCAAAGCCTGAAAATCCTTGAATCTGATTCCAGTCACAAGGCGAAGGACCTCTTGGAATTGTATTCTCTGGCCTGACCTGGGATTATGAAGCGGCCCGGCCGGAAACGCCCGGCAATGGATTGGACGGACACAATATGTTTTTAATTGACCCGCATATTCACATGGTTTCGCGTACCACCGCGGATTATGAGGCCCTGGCGATTTCCGGAGTGGTGGCCGTAAGCGAACCGGCATTTTGGGCCGGATTCGACCGGTCACCGGAAGGTTTTGTGGATTATTTCCGTCAACTGACGGAATTTGAACCGAAGCGCGCTGCGCAATTCGGCATTCAGCATTATTCTTGGATATGTCTGAATCCGAAAGAAGCACAAGACCTGGGCAAAGCCCGGCAGGTGCTGTCCGTGATGCCTGAATTTCTTGATCGGCCGACGGTTCTGGGTGTGGGGGAAATTGGACTCAACAAAAATACCGCCAATGAGGCCCAGGTATTTCAGTTGCATGTGCAGATGGCCATTGACTGGGCCAAACGCCAGCCTGCGGGGCCGAAACGGCCTGCCCACGCGCTGATTCTGATTCACACCCCGCACCTGGAGGACAAGCTGAAGGGCACGCGCCTGATTCTTGAAATGCTTAAGGACTTTGGGGATGCGATTGATCCGGGCCGGGTACTGATAGACCATGTTGAAGAGCACACCATTGGTATGGTAAAAGACCGCGGCTTCTGGGCCGGCATGACCATTTATCCGATCAGCAAAGCCACGCCGCAGCGCGCGGTGGACATGATTGAAGTATTCGGTGCCGAGCGGCTGTGCGTAAACGCCGCCGCGGACTGGGGCGTCAGCGATCCCTTAAACACGCACCGCACGATGCTGGAGGCCCGGAGGCGCGGCCATACGCTGGCCACACTGCTGCGCGTTTTCCATAACAATCCGGCCCGATTTTTCGGCCAGAATGAACGCTTCAAGCCAAAGCCCATAGATGTGACAAGCCAATGAGGCCCTGGTGACCAATTGATCCTAATTTGCGGACGTGACAAAGCACCGGACGCATCCAACGGCAATTGAGGCTCAAAACGCAGGCGTTGGGTCGTTTATGTCCGCAGCCTCATGGGCTTGGCGACGGCTTTTAGTGGTTCCTCCGGCCAGTTGTGTTTGGGATAGCGTGCGCGAAGGTCTTTGCGTATCTGGTGGTAACTGCCGCGCCAGAAACCGGCTAAATCGGCGGTGGTTTGCACGGGCCGATAATTGGGACCAAGAATTTCCAGCGTCAGGGCCACGCGGCCGTCGGCGATGCGCGGGGTTTCATGCAGGCCAAAAAGCTCCTGCACCCGTGCGGCAAGAATTGGCGGCGCATCGGCGCGATATTGCAGTTGGGCCACGCGGCCGCCGGGCAGTTTAAAATCCGGCGGTGCCCATTTGTCGATCCACATCCGCGTGGCATAATTCCAACTGGAAAGCAGGCGGTCGGCAAGGGAATCCTGCAGCAGAAGTTCATCCACGCGGCCGGTCGCGGCGGCCTGACTGGCCAGCCATTCGGCCAGAATATCGGCCAGGGAAAGGCTGGTTGCAGCGGCTGGATCGCCGGGAAAATCAACTTCAGGTAATGGCCAGTGTTTGTCCGGCATGGCGTGCTGCAAAAAATTGAATCGCAATAAAAGTTGTGCGCATTGGCTATTCTCCATGATCCAGTCCTGGGCCACCGGGCCGAGTTCCCGGCGCAGCAGCGCTCGAGTTGCGCCGGTATCGCGCGGGCCACCCGTGGTGATCCCCAGCGGAAGGTCATGATAAAGAATGGTGCGCTGGGCTGTTATGCGGCGGGTATTGCCGTCCCATGTCAAATCGTCGCGCTGTTCAATGGCGTGCGGAAACTGCTGACCTAGCCATGCCGGCTCAATGGCGCTGGCCTGGCGAACCAATGCCTCGTTCTGGCGGGTTTTGGAGGAAAGTTCCATATCCACGGCCAGAAAAAACTCCGCCCGCTTCACAATGCTATCCGGTGCAAGCCGCACACCCCGACCACCCACCATTAATGCGCGGGTTGGATCGGTGGCGCGCCGCCGACAGACCCGGTCCGGATAGGCGGTGAGTAAAAGTTTTCGCAACCGGGTTTGGGTTGAATCGTCGCTGATTTCCGGTTGCGGCCGGCTCGCATTTTGGGGCGTGGTTGAAGCGGTTATATGCTGCAATTCAGCCGCAACCGTGCGCACCCGGCCGACGGCTGCGGCATCCAAAGCATGGTCATGTGCGCCGGAGCTTGTGCGCTCGCCGGTCAGCAGGTCCAGCCGCCAGAGAATATCCGAATCGCCCGTGGTCTGTGCGGTGCGCCCGGCGCGGCTTGCCAGAATATCTTTTTCGGAAAGCATGGCGGCCAGCAGGGCGGCGGGCCGGGTCAGGCCAAACTGGGCCGCCGTGAGCATAAAATTTCCAAGCCGCGGGTGCAGCGGTAAATTCAGCAAACTATTTCCAAGTGGGGTTATGGTTTGGCCGCCATCGGCGATGGGAGCCAGCGCCCGAATATCCAGCAGAAACTGATCCGCGGCACTGACACGCTGGGCCGGCGGCGCGGTAAGCCAGTCCATTCCGGCCGGCCCGCGGCGCCCCCAGGACTA
>JAJZEY010000139.1 GCA_021805585.1 Planctomycetota bacterium | reverse complement strand
TTTGTTCACACGGGCAATCTGTCCGATAATCCGTACCGCCAGCAACCCCTTTGGGCCGCACCCGTCGAATGCCAGTTGTGAATCTCCGGGGTGAATGGCGTTCCAGTCCCACACAGGCCCGGCCACCTGCGCCGTTGTGGGAAACGCGCGGCTTGTCGCCACCAACTTTCCTCCCACGTATAAGCCAAGAGATCGGCCGTTGTAACGCACCGCAAGTTGCGACCAGGCGTTCAGCGGCAATGGTTGCGGGTCGATAATCCGCACACGATTGAGCATGGCCGTGACCTTGCCATTTGCCAGTGACAGAGAAAAGCCGTATGGAATTCGCGGCTGGCCACCGCCGGGCCAGTGGGTCCATCGCTTGGTGGTCATGGCGCTGAAAATAGCTTGGGTGCCTGCCGCGGATTTTGGATTGACCGAGGTCTGAATGTCAAAGGCCCTTTGCGGCAGCCGCAAAAAGCCGCAGTCAAATGAAGTTGGGCCAGCTGCGGCAGATTTCGAATCGCTCGGCTGGATCAGGAACGAAAACCGGGGCTTGGCCGCGTGCCGCGGCGCGGCGGAGGCGTAAATCCGCATATTCTTTATGGAACCCGAAAAATGTGTGGAATTTTCGCGTCCCGTCGGCTGCCCAATGCGCGCCTGCACCGTATCCGGTGATACCTTCAGCCACGAAATGCCGCCAGTATTGCCTCCCATGCCTTTTGAACCCGGCGTGCCCCAGCCGTCCAGAAGTGCTGAACTTATCTTCAGAGTTCCTTGCCCGGCGTTCCGCAGCTTCACCACCAGCAGATTTTGCGGTTTGGCTACCCACGCTTTAAACCGCAGCGCGTGGCCATCATGCGACGTAAAATGTCCCGTGACTTCAGCGCGGCCAATACGTTCAACTGTTTTATAACTCCCATCATGTAAAGCGGGAATGGAAAGCACGACTCGGCCGAAAGGCATTATGCGGCCGCGAAACAGACTCCAGAAATCTTCTCGCCCAAGAAACAGTGAAATATGATCAGTATTGCGCCCCTGAATCGCGACGCCCAGGCTGCCATTGCCCAGCAGCGCGCCGTCGGGAAAATTGTTTGCCGGCGCATGCGTGGGAACTTGCGTGCGCACGCCGGAAATATGCTGAACAATATTCCATGTTGACGGAGGTGGATTTCCCGTTATCGCCGCTGCAACAAATGCCGGGCCTCCTGCCAGCAGATTCACCGCCAGAATGACGGAAGGCAGCGCTATAACGCAAAAAGAACGGACCACCAGACTTTTGGCGGTCAGATAATTTCCATACAGCATTATTCATTTTCTCCTTTGGCACCTGCCGCAAATCTGGGTGGACGCCGCTGTCGGTTGTTTCCCTGACCGTTTCCGGTTGGGCAGGCTTGGCGGAATAACCCTTTGGCGTAACAATCCGATTGATATAACCGGACCACGCCGGATATTGCAATATATGGAAAGTCGTCCGATTGTTTTCACCATATCTGTCCCGTCACAAAAGTAGTGAGAAAGCGTAAATAATGTGGCTGGCAATATAACCAAAGACAGGAATATAGGACGTCATTAATTCGCTGCTTTAACACGATCGCGATCTGATGTCGGGATTAGGTACCAAATAGACGCAAATTGCTACCGCAAACCGACTTGCAAATGAACGATTCGCCAACCCGTCCGCCAAATTTTTCCACAAGGCTTCCGGTTAAGTTTGGGTTCGGGGGCCTGGCCAGGCAAATAGTCCGGGTCGGCGGGCGAGTTAGTCCCCGCCCCCAAATCACCGGCCACGCACCGATCGGCCCAAGCCGCCGTGCATTGCACTATTTCCACGCGGAGCAGCCTCATTGGCGGACACCCGGCAACTGGACCTGCGATTTTGCGTTTACAATAGGTGACCATGGCGAAAATGTGACCTTCCCGACTGGCTTTTCCCATCACATTGGCCAATAATTCAGTTTGTCGAGCCGCCAATGAAATTGTTAAGGAGCTGCCATGTTGTGTAAATCGCCTGTACTGTTTCTGCCACGTTGGATTCTGCTTCTTCTTTTTCTGGCTACCTCCCAGGCTGGTTCTTTGCTCTGGCCGGCTCATGCCAGTGCCAAAATGAAAATAGCGCTTGTTTGTTCCGGTTCCATTACCGATGGCGGCTGGAACCAGGAGGGCCGCGATGCGATTCTGCGGGTCGGCAAAAAGCTCCATGCCCATGTTTCCGTGGTGGAACATGTTTCACCTGTGCGGGCTGTTAATGTGATGCGCGATTATGCCATGCGCGGTTATCAGTTGGTCATCGGCCACGGTTATGAATTTCTCGTGCCCGCCACCCAGGTGGCCGCACAAGGTGTCAAAACCCATTTTGCCATAAGCGGTGCGGACCTGGCGAAGCCGCACATCGCCACTCTGAATTTCGACCTTTCCGAACCCTCTTACCAACTCGGCGTGCTGGCCGCTATGCTGTCCAAATCAGGAAAAATCGGCTTTATAGGCGGCGAAAAAATTCCCTCCGTGGTAGCCTGTTACAAGGGCTTTCGTGCTGGTGCCCGCAGTATCCGGCCGCATATTAAAGTTGCCCAGGCCTATACAAGTTGGGACCAGCCCGCACTTTCCAAAAGTCAGGCGGAGGCATTTATCCAGCAGGGAATAGATGTGATTTATCAGAATGTGGATGCCGCCAGTCGCGGCGTATTTGAAGCCGTTGCCCAGGCCGACCGGCACGTAAAAGCCGGTGGCCCTGCGGTTTACGTGTTTGGTGCCAATCGGAATCAGAACAACAATTCCACCTGTGGCATGTACACGCCGGCCAGTGCCGTGATCCGCCTGGACCGGGCGTTTATGCGGGTGGCACTGGCGGTTAAAAAAGGACATTTCAAGGCCGGCGTTAAACCGGAAAACCTGGACAACGGTGTTTGTGTCGTGGTTCTGAATTCTAAATTGTTCGGCCGGGTCATAACTCCGAAAATGCGGGCCGCCGTGGCCCGCGCAGGTCGGCGGCTGATCGCCGGAAAGATCGTCGTGTCACCCCGTTGA
>JAJZEY010000210.1 GCA_021805585.1 Planctomycetota bacterium | reverse complement strand
GACATGGTTCGAGGCGAAAGAAAAATTCTAAATAGCCCTCTATTTGCACTTGACAAAGGCTTGCTCATAGATGCTCTGCGTTGCGGCGGCAACGCCGGGGGCCGGCATCTTGCCCGACAAATAAGACAGCCGCCATGTCCGCCCCAAATAACATTTGCAGGCGTGACAGAACACCAGCGACCTTCTCCATAAAAGGCGGGCACGCCCCCGGCGAGGGTTCGCCAATTTTCCTGGCGTGGTGCGGCTTTTCGTCTTCACCGCCCGCATTTTTTTAAGGCCAACGCCACTTCATAAAATCCGGCATGGCCTGACGCCCGATTTATTGGCAGCCTCCTGGCGCTCTAACGGGGCGTCCGCCTTGCCGGTTGGGGCGACTTCTGCTAGCTTTTAGAGTGTTTGGTGGCTGGAGAAAGCGGTATTCCGGTCACATATCCGGCTGGCGGGAGCGAATGTTCCGGCCGCTGGCGCATTTAAAAGGGCCAAGGCATCGTGACGCGAACGCAAAACCGTCAACATTCAACCGAGGCGACTGGCGCGTCCGGGGCGGCCAAGGGGGGCCGCGCGGAAAATGAGCATTTGTCCGGTGCGGGTAATGGATTAAATGATCTAAAAAACGGCGTCGCCCAGGACTTGGGCACGCCACGAATAAATGATCCTGAAATGCTGGAATTGGACGCCTTGGAACACCGCATGCCGACCGATGATCAAGTGGCCGCGAGCCTGGAATCCGCCGTGCAATGCCTGTTAAGTAAGCACCATCCGGATGGGTACTGGGTGGGGGAATTGCAGGGCGACAGCATTCTGGAATCTGAATATATCATGCTAAAGTTCTTTCTTGAGCAGGAAAATGATCCGAACCTTCCCCTGATCGCCAACTATCTTCGCGGTATTCAGCAGGCGGACGGCGGTTGGAGCATGTTTCCCGGTGGCAACAGCGACCTGAGCGGTACCGTAAAAGGGTATTTTGCGCTTAAGCTGATGGGGGATGATATTCATGCGTCCCACATGCGCGCGGCGCGCCGCGTGGTGGCACAGTTGGGCGGCGCGGAACAGTGCAACAGCTTCAGCAAGTTTTATCTGGCGGCGCTGGGGCAGATCAGCTATGCGGCCTGCCCAAGCATTCCTCCGGAAATTGTGCTTCTGCCCAAGTGGATTTATTTCAACCTGTATGCGGTATCCGCCTGGAGCCGCACCATGATTCTCCCCCTGGCCATTGTCAGCGCCCATCGGCCCGTGCGAAAACTGCCGCCGGAAATGGGCATTGCTGAACTCTTTAACGATCCGCAGGGTGCCAGCAATCCGGCGTTTCGTTTGCGCGGCCTGCCGCGAAGCTGGCGGGAAATGTTCCATCTGCTGGATTTGTCGCTTAAGCGTTATGAAAAAACGGCGGTCACTCCGCTTCGTCCGCTGGCGCTGCGCGAGGCGGAAAAATGGTTAATTGAACACATGGAAGGATGTGACGGCCTGGGGGCTATTTTTCCGCCCATGGTTTACATTCTGATAGTGCTTAAAACCCTCGGCTATCCGGATGATCATCCGCTGGTGGCCAAAGCCCATAAAGACCTTTGCGGCCTGTTTATCCGAGAGGGCGAAACCATTCGAATACAGCCCTGCTGGTCGCCGGTCTGGGATACCGGCATCGCATTAAACGCCCTTGCGGAAGCAGGGATTAAGGAAGACCATCCCGCCGCCCGACAGACCAATCGCTGGCTGCTGGAAAAGGAATGTCGCCAGGGAAGCGATTGGATGAAGAATTGCCCCGGCGTGGAGCCTAGCGGCTGGTTCTTTGAATTTAATAATCCGCACTACCCGGATGTCGATGACACCGCCATGGTGGTGATGGCGCTTAAGCGTACCGGCGGAACGGCGGCGGCGGGCGGAATTAAACGGGGGCTGAACTGGCTTTTCGCCATGCAGAATGACGATGGCGGCTGGGCGGCATTTGACCGGACGCGGCAGCGACCCATTCTTGAGCATGTTCCGTTCGCTGATCACAACGCGATTCAGGATCCTTCCTGCCCGGATATTGCGGCGCGCGTTCTGGAATGTCTGGGCCATAACGGCATCACCTGTACCCATCCGGCGGTGCGCAAAGCGATTAATTTTCTCAAAGACACGCAGGAAAAAGAGGGCTGCTGGTTTGGCCGCTGGGGCGTGAATTACATCTATGGCACCTGGCAGGTGCTGACCGGCCTGCGGTCCGTTGGGGAACCGATGGACCAGCGCTTTGTAAGGCGTGCCGCCGATTGGCTGCGGTCGTGTCAGAAGCCGGATGGAAGTTGGGGCGAAAGCTGTCAAACGTATGACAATCCTGAACTTAAAGGCCGCGGGCCAAGCACGCCATCACAAACTGCCTGGGGCGCGATGGGCCTGCTGGCCGTCGGGCATAACGACCCGGCGGTAGAACGGGCAATTGCGTGGCTGGTCGGTAATCAAAATGCCGATGGCAACTGGGATGAGCCTTGGTTCACCGGCACCGGTTTTCCACGCGTGTTTTATCTGAAGTACCATTTGTACCGCCTTTATTTTCCGTTAATGGCCTTGGCGCGTTATCGGCGACTTCGGCGGTAGTTACATGGCGTTCGCCCCGTCGCCGCGATTGCCCAATGTGCCCTGAATCCGTCGGGAACACCAAACCCGTGCGGATGTGTGGCCCAGTCGGACAAGCATCCATTTTGTCAGGCGGTTGCCTGCGGAATCCGTCGGCCATAAACTCATCTGACCGGCGGGCTTTGCCGGCCGGTGCCCGGCGTGGGTCGCCGGTGCGACAAAACACAGGATGGATCATGATCCGTCAGCGCCGCGTTGTAATTTTTTCCGGTCGTGTTCAAGGCGTCGGGTTCCGTCAGGTCACGGTGGAACTGGCGCGGCGAAGTGCGCTGGCTGGTACGGTGCGCAATCTCGCGGACGGCCGGGTAGAGCTGGATATGGAGGGGGACCCGGCGGAAATGGACCGCTTGTTGACGGGCCTGGCCGATCACTTCCGGGGGTATATCAGTCAGACGGTGGTGCGGCACGAACCCGCGGCCGGTCTGGAATCGCCCTTACGAATTACCTGGTGAAAAAGGATTTTTGCGTGAGAAAAGCATCCGTCGTGTATCTAATCACTCTTTCGGCGATTCTGCTGGGCACGCTATGCGTGTATCTGCTTTTCCGCAGTCATGTGTCGTCGGCGGAGAATACGGCGGTTATCGCTTCAACCGTCGGCAAAAACAACCATGGTGTGGCGATGGCGCACGCCAACAATGTGGCCGGTGCAGCGAATATGTGGCGCATGTGGCTGGTCATATTTATGGCGGCATCGGGCGGTGTGGGCATCTTCGGTGTAATGGAATTCATAGTATTGCCCATTCTTAGTTTCAGCCGGGTTGGAGCGATGACCAGAGTCACTTATTACGAAGCGCTTTTGCAGCCATTTACCCTGATTGTCTTTTTTCTGGCCATAGCCGCCATTCTTATTACCGCGTTTGTACCGTTTAACACGTTCGGCGATGACACAAAAATGTACCGCGATGTAGCCCTGTCCTTCGCGCTGATGTTTGTGCTGGTGATCATGGTATTCGCGACGGGCAAAGTGATTGATGAGGAAATCGAAAACCGCACCATGCTGACCCTGATGAGCAAGCCGGTGGCCCGCTGGCAGGTCATTCTGGGGAAATATCTGGGGGTGGTCTGTCTGATATTTGTCACCATGTTTGTCTGTATTCTGATAGGCGGAAGTTGTGCGTGGCTGCGGTATTTTTCGGACCAGCGCATCAGTCTGGATGTCGCAAGCCCGATGCAGCGGATGGCCATGTACTGGCACAATGACCGGGCCATTCTGGCCATGATTCCGGCCTTTATCCTTCAGTTTATGGAACTTTCCACGCTGGCCGCCATCAGCACCGCCATCGCCACGCGTTTCAGCCTGGCGCTGAACATGACCGTGATTGTGCTGCTTTACATTATTGCCAATCTGACCCGTTATGTTTCGCTGCTGCACATGGGATCGCCCTGGCAGGGGATGGCCGAAAGTGCCAGCTACCTGCTGCCCTACCTCAGCAACTTTGACTTAAATTCGTGTCTGGTTTATCGGAATTTCAGCATGAGCGGCCACTTTGTGCCCAACGCCCCGACCTGGGGAGAGATCTGGGAGTTTGTCGGCCTGTCCTGCCTTTACGGGTTGTTTTATATCGGTGCCGCGTTGAGCCTTGCGGTGGCGATGTTCCGTAACCGCGAACTGACCTGAAGGCCGACCCGTCGCCGAATCAGTGCCCCGGTGGCTTCGGATATGGCTTTTTCAGAATGGAAACCATCTGCAGTGGCCGAGTTGTTGACTCCTTTTCTGAACCATAAGCGGAATTCCAACGGGCAATTCAAACCGCACGCGCTTACCCTGAACCCCTGCCAGGCCGGGCCGGTGGCCGCCGACCATCGCCATCCGGATCATCATGCGCTGGAATTGCTGAACCGGTTCGGCCATGATGCGGTCTGCTGGCAGAATCTTTCGCCGGTGGTCAGCCGTTGGTTTTCCGCACAGCGCGATGCAATGGTGGGATATGTGATTCGTGGGGATTACGTGATAGCCGCCGGCATGCCGATTGCGGCTCCGCATCGGATATCCGCCGTCGCCGATGAATTTTGCGCTTTCGCGAGGAAGCAGGGTCGCATCGCGTGCTTTTTATGTGTGCAGGGCCAATGGGGGGAAAGTCAAACCGGCGGCTATGCCCGCTTGTGTCTGGGCGCACAGCCCGTCTGGAATCCACAAAACTGGCTGAAGCGCGTGCAGAGGCCCGGCGGTCCAAGCCGGCAAATTCGCCGGGCGCAGGCGAAAGGTGTACAGATTCATGCCGTGGCACCGGAGACGGCCGCGCACAATCGGGAAATAAATGACTGCCTGCGGGCTTGGTTGCACGGACGCTGGTATGGAATGAAATTTCTGGCCGAGCCGCGCGTCCTTGCTCAGCGGTTGCCCGGCCGGGTAGTGCTTGCAGCCGGTCTGACCGGTGGCCGGGAAGTTTTGGCCTATGTGGTGGCATCTCCAGTTCCGGCGCGGCGTGGTTACTATATTGAACATATCGCAAGACGGCCTGGTGCGCCCAATGGGACAACCGAATTGCTGCTTCATCAATTGATGCTGGAACTGGCCGGTCGCGATGCCGTTTATGCCACGCTGGGGCTGGTAGCGCTTAGCCGCCGTTGCCCGGGTGCATGGGAACAAAATCCGCGCTGGTTTAAGGCGGCGGCCCACGCGGCTCTGCGATTGGGTCAGTCCATCTATCGCTTTTCATCGCTGGAGCGGTTCCGGTCTGGTCTGAATCCGGAATGCTGGGAACCGGTATATGCGATCAGCAATGAACGCCGGTTTTCGCCACTGACTGCATTGGCGCTGGTGGCGAGCCTGTTTTCGCCGCCCGGCCCGGATCCGACGGAATCCGCCGGCAAGTGAATTACCACGATTCTATCCGGGGCACAGTGCGGAATGCAAAACGGTCCGATTTATGCCCGCCCGCGACGTTTCTGAAAATAGCAGGCATGGTCCTCCAGCCCGGTCGTTTGCGGAGATAAGCGGTCATCAAAAAGCGCCCCTGCCCGCACGGCTCCTATTTTCCGCGACCAAGCAGCCGATTCAGCAATGGCTGCATATGGGTCGCCCAAATGGTGTAACCTTTTTCCGTCAGATGTAATTTATCCGGTCCAAGTCCCTTCCAACTGTTTCCCACGCGCGGCATAAGCGCATACAAATTGAAATAAAATACATTGCGGTTATCGGCAAAATGCCGAATGATGCGATTTGTCGCCACGATCTTCGCCGTGTTGCGCCAAGTCGGTGTCAGGCTTACCAGAATAATTTTAACACCATGGAAAACCCGCCGGGTTTTGATGATCACCGCCCGCACGCCGGCGGCAATTTGCCGTGGCGCATATTGCGTATCGTTGGTGCCGATCAAAATTACTGCCACCTTCGGATGCAGATGATGGATATGAAAATGAATCAGCCGCCACAGAACATGCTCGGTGCCATCGGCACCTACACCAAAGTCAACGGCATGGCGCGGCGCGTAATATTTGTCCCACACCTTGTACCCGACTGAATACCAGCCGCCGCTGGGTCTGGACTCAAAATTCTGCGTAATGGAATCTCCGATGAAAATAATATTGCACTTGCCATGGGCCCGGGTCACCCGCTGCGCACAAAGTGCATACCATGATGCGAATTGCCGGGAATGGGCACCACTCGGGACGGTCGTCGGGTCCGGCCGCGGCCGCGCGCTGCCGTGACCCGGCGATGGCAAAGCGATCAAAGCCGCCGCGCAAACCATTATCGCCGGAATCCACACCGCCGATTGCTTACGCATATTCGCACCTTTTGTAACGCCGGATAAAAACAATTCGTTATGGTTGACCACCACATGATTCCGCGTCACCGGCGGCTGTTGAAAACCGGGCGCGTGTGGGGAACCGGCAGCAGATGCAGATGGCAATACATGGTATCGGCCATAAGCCGACCCAGATCCATCTGGCCAAGGGTTCCAAAGTGCAGATGGTCGGTCGGCAGCGGCGTGTGCGGGTCTTCGGCCCGCTGCTCCAGATCATTGGTGTGCACCAGATAGGCTCCGCGCACCGCCAGCGGGCTGCCGGAATTCCACGCCACTTCGCGTTGCGCCAGCCGCACCAAATCTCGCCAGTGGGCATTGTTTTTGAACATACCCAAATCCGGCGGCGGCATCACCAGGCCATACACAAAAGGAATATTCGGACAATTAAATTGCTGCCGCACGCGATGAATAAAATGCCGCAAATTGGCCCCATAAGCCTCGGCCACCTTCAGCCCTTCAAACGCATCATTTTCACCCTGTTGCCAGATCATTCCCCGAATTCGCGGCTTATAACCCAGCTTGCGCAGTGCGGCCATGCCGCCATTCACGGTTTTGACAAACTCACGGAACTGTTGCCCCCAATGCGCCGTATCCCGGGCATTGGCACCCGGATTCCACTGCCGCACAAGGTCGGTTCCCGACCAGGCATCTTTAATCAGTGCGATATGATGTGTCGGATAAAACATTTGCATCCGGTTGCCGAAGATAAGCTCCGGACCGAACCGATCCGGACTTTCCGAGGCCTGCTGCAAAGGAACCCAGGTGTCCGGTGCGGCATTGTCATGAATATCACCAGCCGAATGATACAGCAGAACGCGCGTGTCAATGTGGAAGTTTTTCGGCAGATTCCACATGTATCCCTGCCCGGTCATATTGGATTGGCCGGCCACCAGATACACATCGATCGGCGTGCCGCGTCGAACTTGCGGCACGGTTGCCGCCCAAACCGCGCCGGCACTTACCAGCAGTCCTGTCAGCAGCGCCGCAGCGCAACGGAAACTGAAGCATCGTAAAAGCGGATGCATCACGCAATTCTCCTTTTATTGGAACTATTTGTGGCTGGTGAAAGATCAACGCTTATGGCTCTTGCAGCCGCAGGACCGATCCCTTCGTGGTTGTCCACTGCAGAACTTTTCCGGAAATCCGACGGGGCGGACCGTTATTTACGCTCACCTGTACGGTCTTTGCCGGCCACGGATTGGCCAGGCGACAGCGCCCGCCCCGCTGGCTGACAATGTTTACATATTCAATGTGACCCGCCTTCAACCGGCTGGAAACCAGAAAATCTCCGCAGGCCAGCAAATGACGGAAGGTCGCATCCTGGTTCCGCGGCCAATCCGGAAAAACATGAATATCGCGCTGATAGCTCTGCAAAAACATTGCACAGATGGTGGTCGGCACAATGGCGAAATTTTCCGTTCCGCCGCCACCCATCTGAAACACGAAATTTGGATACGAACAGTGGTCAATCAGCGTATTTAAGTGATGCAGAATTTTATCCGGGCTATAGCCCACGCAGGCCGCCGCCGGGTAAAAGCTTGAATCATCGTTGTAGTCATACCAAATCTGAAAAATCCGCACCGTATCCAGCCCGGCTTTTAAAAGCCGCGGTGAACTTTCCAGGCCAATAGCCCAGCCCGGAAAAATCGCCTGCACCGGATTCATGCCCGCACTCGATCCATGCGCACCGTGCCAGCCGGGATGCCCCCAATGGTTGCGAATGACCGGGCCGCTCCACCCGGTCCCGTTTTGCGTATAACGAATCACCAGCTTGCCTTTCATGCCTGCCGGGCCAAAAACCTTCGCTGCGGGAAATATCGGAAGGGGTGCCAGGTGCCGCAATATGTGCCGCCATGTGCCGGCCGCGGGGTCCTGCAATTGCAGTGTGCGATTCATATGCAGCAGGCCGGAATAAAGCATCCGCAGGAAAGCAATGGAAGTAGCCGGGTTCACATCATGGGCGTGGCTTAATTCATCGGCGGCGTCGTTTTCATCCATATAAACGCCATTCTTCAGCACCAGATAATGATCCCAGAATCTCGCCGTGCCGCGCAAAAATGGGTAGACCAGCCGCGCATATTTGGGGCTGCGTGTGTAGCGCCAGCGCATCAGGCAATCCACCGCGCCGAACAGCGCATCGGATTTCTGCTGCAAGGCCCGGGCTCCATCGCCCGACCAGCCCGGAGGCGGGCTTAAATGGCAATGGTAATAAAGCCCTTTATAGCCGCGCAATTTCGCCAGTCCGCGGCCGCGGGCCATCCAGGCCAGCAGCGGCATGTCATAATTATCCGCCAGCCCAAGATGATTGGTGGGGTAGGCCGCCCAGTAAGGGGCTTCATAATTGTAATCCAGCGTGTAATCGCCGTTCCAGCTCATCCACGGACTGGTGATAAAATTGCCCCATAGCCCCGGCGCGATATGCCCCGGCGCACTGCTGCACGCAAATAAATATAAAGATCCATAATAAAATGACTGAATCTTTTTATCCGCTATTTGAATGCCGGATTTATTCCAGAAATGTCTCCACCACGTGAGTTGCCGGTGCCGCAAGACAGCAAGCGATTCGAGCCGCAGTTGACGCAACAGCCGCAGCGTGGCTGCATGGTAGTGAAGGGTATTTCGATCATCGAGTGCGGAAACCAGCACGGTGACCGTTTCGCCGGCGGCAAGGGAAAGGGTTTGCCCACCTCCGCTCCGGCGGACATCCTGGCCGATCATCCGCACGCCGATCAATCCCCTGGGGCTGCAGCCGTCAAAGGCCAGTTGCGGGTCGCCGGGGTGAATCGCGGTCCAGTCCCAGATCGGTCCGGCCACCTGCGCTGTTGTGGGAAACGCGCTGCGGGTGGCGACCAATTTTCCCGCCACATATAACCGCAGCGATCGCCCGTTGTAACGCACCGCAAGCCGTGACGACGCGTTTAGCGGCAGCGGCCGCGGGTCGGTAATCCGCACACGATTGAGCATCGCCGAGACCCTGCCATTGACCAGCGACAGGGAAAAGCCATACGGAATTCGCGGCTGGCCGCCGCCGGGCCAGTGTGTCCATTGTTGGCTGGTCATGGCGCTGAAAATAGCCTGGGTGCCTGCCGCGGACTTTGGGTTGACCGTTGCCAGAAAGGTAAAGGCCTTTTGCGGCAGCCGCAAAAATCCGCAGTCCAATGTGGTTGGGCCGGCCGTGGCGGATTTTGCATCACTGCGGTTGATCAGGAACGAAAACAGCGGGTTGTCCACCTCCCGCGCCGCTGCAGAGGCGTAAATCCGCACATTCTGAATGTGGCCCGAAAAGTGTTTGGAATTTTCACGACCGGTGGGCTGTCCTATGCGCGCCAGCACCGTATCCGGTGATACATTCAGCCAGGATATGCCGCCCGTTTGGCCTCCCATGCCTTTTGCACCCGGTGTGCCCCAGCCATCCAGCAGTTTTGAATTTATCTTCAGAGTCCCCTGGCCGGTGTTATGCAATTTCACCACCAGCAGATTTTGCGGCTTGGCCACCCAGGCGGTAAAACGCAGCGCGTGGCCGTCATGGGTGGTAAAATGCCCCGTCACTTGGGCGCGGCCGATCTGCTCAACCGTTTTATAACTGCCATTGTGTAAGGCTGGAATGGAAAGCACCACGCGGCCAAAAGGCATGATGCGACCACGGAACAGACTCCAGAAATCTTCCCGCCCTAAAAACAGGGAAATATGGTCCGTGTTTCGCCCCTGAATCGCCACACCCAGGCTGCCATTGCCCAGCAGCGCGCCGTCGGGAAAATTGTTTGCCGGCGCATGCGTGGGGACATGGACGCGCACGCCGGTGAGGTTCTTTACAATATTCCAGGTTGAAATTTGCGGGCTTTCTGGAATCGCCACGGCCCGCAACGCCCGACCGCCCGCGGGCAGATTCACTGCCAGTATGGCGGCCGGCAGCGACAGGGCATAAAATAGACGAACCATCCGACGTTTTTCTGCCCGAAGAATCGAATAGAGCATCACTCGTTATCTCCAAATGCCACTGCTGCCACACGGTTGGCGAGCCGCTTCCCGCTTTCAATCAGGCCGTTGGCGGTCCGGAGGCCAGCCTGACCGGAAGCCCCCTGCGGGACGCAACCAATGTACCGGATATAACCGAATTAAGCTTTTTATTGCAATGGATTAAAGATTGCGGTGGGCGTCCAGATACCGCCCCGCCAACCCCCACAATAGCGTGTAAGCGAATCAAATATGCGTTGGCATTAATTCCAACACTGTATTATAGGATGTGTACATGCGAGTCGGATGGAAAATCATCCTGCACACTGTTGTCAAATGCTACAAAATAGACGCAAAATGCTACCGCGCGCCGCCAATGACCAATGTCTGGCGCGCGAATCCGTGAATTTTCCGCGGCGCAACATGGATTGTGATAAAATCCGATGACTGTTACCGATCCGGCCCGATATCCGCCGCGGCAGCCGACCGAATCCCCAAGCCCCGGTGCTGTGGAAACCCTCAACCGATTCGGTTGCGTTCACTGGTCCCGCCGATCAGGAAGGAGCTGCCAATTTTCCCGACAAATGGAGCAGATCGCTCGACCAATCCGCTTTAAGTGCTGCGCGGCTTCGCCGGATTTTTAAATCAAATTTACCGGGGCGAACGCAAAGAAGCGAAGATTATCCCCAGAGGTCGCAGGCGGTGTTTTGCAGCATGGGCTTCCTGCCCATGGGCGTGCCATCGAGCAGATAGCATGTAGTGTTTAGCAGTTGGCTTTTTGCATTTAGCGGTAACGCTTTTGGATTCCAGATTTCAGATTAAAAAAGACGCGGGGGCGTGGCGGATTTATTTGCAGCTGGCGGAATGATGGATTGTGTGGCGGTCGTAGCACGGGCATCCTGCCCGTGTCGCCTGAACTTTTCGCCGGGGAGCGTTTGTGTTTTCACGTTGGGAAAAGCTTTGGCCCGCGGCCAAAATCGGCAATCAACTTTTTAATTGCGGGGTCCACGTGTTTCCTCGTGATGGACGATGGCGTCAGGCATTAAGCAAATAGTAAATGAATTATATATCTCTGCGTTCTTCGGGGGCCCAGGCGTTTCAATTTCACCGCAGGCAAACACGGTGGGACCAACGGCAATTCTTTGCACACGCGGCCCTGCGGGCGCGGACACCCCGCGATGGGCTGAAATCAAAATAGCCAAATCGCCGACCGTCCATCCGCCGGCCCACTTTCCGCCCGTCTGATTGCCCACCGGCCGCCGCCGCCGCCGTTGAAAATCGCAAACAAAAGGACGTGCCCGTGTCCGCCTGTCCTTCGCGGGTGCCGTTCTTCCGTTCGGGCGTAAGCAAATGCCCCGCAACGTGTGCGATTTGGCGGTCCTTATACGCTGACCGGCTGCATCTGGGTGGCTTTGGCCAGGGCGTAATATTCCTGAATGCTCCGAACGGTCCAATCCGATTTTTGCAAGGTCACAATTGCTTCGGCGGCGGCGTCGGCACCGGTTACCGTGGTAATAATCGGGATTTTGTTCATCACGGCCGCAGCGCGAATCTTGCCTTCATCCGTCTTGGGTCCTTTGGTTGTCGGTGTGTTGATTAATAGCTGAATCTGTTTGTTTTTAATGGCATCAATAATATTCGGACGCCCCTCCTGAATTTTATTAATGCGTTCACATGTCACCCCCGCGGCAGTCAGCGCTTTGTAAGTGCCGCCGGTACAGACCAGGGTAAAACCAGATTGCGCCAGCTTGCGGGCCGTTTCAATAATCGCCGGCTTGTCGGCATCGCGCACGGACACATACACCACGCCGGAAAGCGGCAAGGCACCGCCCGCGGCCATTTGTGATTTCGCGTAGGCAACGGGGAAGCTGGTATCAATGCCCATCACTTCGCCGGTGGAGCGCATTTCCGGGCCAAGAATCACATCCACTCCGGGGAATTTGCTGAATGGAAATACGCTTTCCTTCACAGCGACGTGGCCCTGCGGAATCACTTCATGGTCGATACCCTGTTGAGTCAGCGACCGCCCGCACATGACTTTGGCGGCGATTTTAGCCCACGGAACTCCCGTCGCCTTGCTGACAAAGGGCACCGTGCGGCTGGCGCGGGGATTTACTTCCAGCACGTACACCTGGCTGTCTTTAATAGCGAACTGCACGTTCATCAGGCCGCGAACTTTCAGTGCCGCGGCCAGCAAAAGCGTATGGGCGCGGATTTCGGCCACAATTTCCGGAGGCAGTGAAAACGGCGGCAGCGAACAGGCCGAATCGCCGGAGTGAATGCCGGCTTCCTCGATATGTTCCATGATGCCCGCGACGAAAACGCCCTCGCCGTCGCACAGGCAGTCGACGTCCACCTCGATGGCGTCCACCAGATAGCGGTCGAACAGCAGCGGATTCTTGCCCAGAACCGTGTTGATCTGTCCGGTCTTGTCGTTGGGATAGCGCGCCTTGACGTCGGAGGGCACCAGGCTCGGCAGCGTGCCGAGCAGGTAA
>JAJZEY010000197.1 GCA_021805585.1 Planctomycetota bacterium | reverse complement strand
GCGGCTTCGCGCGTGAGAAAAACGGGAAATATCTTTTCGGTAAATTTCATGGCGCGGCGGCGGATGTCATCCAGTGAAGCATCCGGGAATTTCGACCGCAGTCGCGAAACCACCCGATCCACCGTGGGCACTTGTTTAACCACAACATATTTTTCCTGCTCCATGTCTTTGCGGCCCAGGTGAACATGGTAGGTGAAGCGTTCGGTGGATTCACCGGGTTTTAACAGATGCACCTTGCGGGCTACAAGATAATAAACCGGCTTTCCCATGCCCGGAATGGACAAGCCGAGAATGGGCGTGCGAATGCTCTGCGGCTGACCTTCCAGAATGAAGCCTTCCCAGCGGGTAAATCTCTGGGCGATTTCATCGATCAGCAGTTGGTTGGGGGAAATCATAATCGCTCGACCGCCCCAACGCAGATTGGGAAACACATCTTCCGGAGAAAGGGCGGTTTCCGCCGGCAGAAACAGATGGTAGGGCAAACCGCGGGCCGTGTTTTCCATTCCATGCGCCAGGCTTCCACGGTATTCCGTATCGCGCGCAAAGACCTTGTTCTGGATGAGCTTCACGGCTGATGATTTATCCGCCAGAGCCTGCAGGCGGGCCAGCGAAGCTTTTCGGTCATTTTTCAAAGCCATGAGTTCACCAACTTTCTCTGTGTCCCGGCGTGCCGGGATCCGCGCACCGCGGCAATTGTCAATCCGGTCTGCACGACATCTCCGCCCGGAGTAAGCCGTTCTACGGCGCAGGCCACCATTCCTTTATCGGAGGCAAACGCATCGGCCATGAGATTTTTAATCGGGGATTTCTCCACCACGTCCGAATAATTATTTTATCGTTGTTATCGGAATAATTTGTGTATTTTTTTTGTCACCGAGAAGAATTCGGTCATGCCGGCAGGCCGGTATCACCATCCGGCGTCGCCGTTCCCAAATCGCCGGATTTTTTCCGAAACCGGTTGCCGCGGAGTCGGAAGAAACGCACAACCGCGATGCCGGCAATGAGCCTGTGAAGATTGCTATTTGCTGGCGGCGATAAATGCCCGGACTTCCATCGCCAATTTTTTCCGCATCGGGGCCGGATGATAAACCATGTGGCCGCCGCGGAAAAATACTTCGTGAATGTTGGATTGCAGCTTGCGGCTCAAATCCAGATGATCCATGGTGTAAATGGTTCCGAAAAAGGGAGTGGCTAAATCAAAATAACCGCTGCATACCAGCACTTTCATAAACGGATTGCGAATCATCGCCCGTTGAAGGTTATCCGTAACATAAAGAAATCCCATCCCGTTGCCGCCAAAGTGCCATGGATAGACATCATTGGAGAGTGTTTTGTACGGCAGGTTGTTGCGGTATTTCAGGTCTTCGCGCACATACTGATCAAAAGCGCTGGTAAACGGTGCAATGAAACGTGACATCGCCGGATCATACGGCGCTGAGCCGCCAGTAGGCTTCGGATTGTAGCCGGTTAGTCGCGTATCCATGCGGCCGATGACTTTTCGTTCATTCCGCAGCAGTGACTGTTCAAAGAGTCCGGGGCCTATGCGTAAATCAGCCAGCAGACATTCCTGTTTGGATAAGCCCGTATATTCCGCCAGTCTGGCGGCGACGGCGTCACGTTGTGCGGTGGTTAGGCTGCTGCCCCGCGCGAGGGCGGAAATGTAATCTGTAATGGCCCAGTGTTCCACCGTTTTGAGCGTGCGGTGAAAGTGCTTTTCCAGTTCCGGCGAAAGTTTATGGTGGTACCACGCCGCCGCGGTATATGATGGCAGATACAGCGGGTACGGTGTGTCGTTGCCGAAGTTGGGTTCCAGTATCTGAAAATTCAAAGCGCAGGAAATCAGTATGACGCCGTTGAGGGTCATGCCGTCATGCTCGGAAAGATAATCCGCCAGGCCGCAGGCACGGGTGGTGCCATAGCTTTCGCCAGCCAGGAATTTCGGCGAACCCCAGCGTTGATACATAGTGGTATAAAGCCGGATGAATGACGCCACGGAGGCGATATCCTGCTGAACACCATAAAACCTTCCGCCCGGTACGCCCGGTTCCGGATGGCTGAAACCGGTACCGACGGGATCCACAAACACCAGATCGGACGCATCGAGCCAGGTTTGATGATTGGCGACAAGCTTGTAAGGCGGCGGCGTGACATTGCCATTCGGGGTAAGTTGTACACGCACAGGCCCGGCACAGCCGAGATTCAGCCACACCGAAGCCGCCCCGGGGCCTCCGTTAAATAAAAATGTAATCGGTCGCCGATCGCGTTGCACGGCGGCACTGATACCGGGTTTGGGGTCTTTGGTGTAGGCGATAAAAAAAATCTTGGCTTGAACCTTGCCGTTGGATTTCATGGGCAGATAACCGGTGGTGACGGTATAGTGCAGAACCTTTTTATTGATCGTTATCCCGGCGTGCACAACCGATATGGCATTGGGATTGGATTTGGGTAATTGGCTCTGCGCGGCGACCGGTTTGGCGTGTTGGGGTGGCGCTTTACCGGCAGTCGGGGCGGCCATGGCCATGTTTCCTGCCGTTGCCATACCGGCCAAAATAATAACTCCACCTGCCGCTGCCGCCATCCGCATCATTATCAACTCCTGTTAAATAATGGTTCAAAATACCGCCTGAATGCCCACATATAAGGCCGATGCCCCGCCTACGCAAGCCGACGGGACCCAAGCGGGGTGATTTTTCGCTTCCATTTCCAGCCCGGCTAGCATATCATCTCTACGTACGGCGGAGTATTAAGGTTTTGTGAGAACTTCATAATGAAACGACTTCTCGACGGCATTGAATCACCAGCAGACATCAAACGCCTGACGGTGGACCAGTTAACCCAACTGGCCGGGGAAATTCGCGAAACGATCGTCACAACCGTGGGTGCTAACGGCGGCCACCTTGCGCCTAATTTAGGCACGGTCGAAATTATTCTGGCCCTGCACGCCATTTTTGATATGCCGCGCGACCGGTTGCTGTGGGATGTGGGTCACCAATGTTATCCGCATAAACTGAT
>JAJZEY010000311.1 GCA_021805585.1 Planctomycetota bacterium | reverse complement strand
GCAGGCATTTTTCCCCACGCCGCCGTGATGCCCATCAGCCGGCGGCAGCTAAGCACCGCACCGGCGCTTTGCTTGGCAGGATGCCGGTGGTTGTTAATGGGTCGCAAATCCGCATTGGGGCTTGGCTGCAATCGCATGGAAAGCATTTTGGCCGTTGGCGTAAATATGTTGTATATCGGGGCCAGCCCGCCGACACACGGTTTGTCGCTCCACTGGCAAGCCTGGCAAACGGTGGGTCCTGAATTGCGCCACGCACCGACGCTCTGGCGGTTGTACGCCCTGCCCACGCCGCCAGTCATTCTGCGTCGCCTTAGCCACTTGCGTCTCCCACCGCTGGCGGCACCGCGGACATGGTTCTGGATGGCTGTCTTATGCGGTCCGCTTATGCTTCTGATTATCGGCTTAAGCTATCTGGCCGCCGGTCCAAAACGCACGTTCAGAAGTTTTATACTCACGTTTGGGGTGGCCGCGGTCATGCTGGGGCTGCTGGGCTTTTTTTATCTGCGGTCCACCACGCATCCGCAGGTTGCGCAATTCCGCTGGTCCAATCGGTGCATTGAAAGTCCGCTGGAATTAAGGCAAACGCTGTGCGTGTATCGCGATCTTCGCAGTGGCCATATCCATTCGCCGGCCGGCGGTTTCTCCTGGCCGGTGGCGATTTCCGCCAGCCGCTGGTTCGCATTAAAGGGCACCATCCACATTGGGCGCAACAGCGCGAATGCCCGACTGACCCTTGCGCCCGGTCAGGCCGCGGCCACCTTCCGGCAAACCTGGCGGCTAAAGCCCCACGCGATGGTTCTTGCGCCGATCGCCATTGGCGGGCGCAATTTCGCACGCCATCCGCTGGATCCGGCATTGCAACGCACCACGGTTCTATTCCGGCACGGCACAATCCGGACCATCGGCCCGCATTCGCACGCAATCGATTTTGGCGATTGGCTGGCGCGCCAGTCGGTCGGTGCGCGGGCGAATGTGCGCGCGTGGCTGGCCACCGATTTTTCGCCCGCCCGGCAATACCTTATGCAAACCCGTCGCCAATCCATCCGCGCCAAGTCATCCGCCCACCCGCATCGTCCCACCCTTCACCTGATCACTCTGCCGTAAAGCCGCAATTGCGCGCCGCAGCGGAGGTGGAGACTGCGTGGGGGTCGGGCGTCTCGGCCGACTGCCCGGCAAATCCGCCGGCACAAGAAATGGGTAGGCCAACATATTGGCGCGGGATTCGTGCGCCCGGCGGGGGATGCCATCGGGCAGCGGCCATCCTGGTCGCCGGGCATTCCTGGCGGGTAAAATGCCCGAGCCTCCGGATGTTCCCTTACTTTGGCAGCCGCATCCGCACCGTGTCCACGGGTTCCAGGACGCCAACGGCAAAAATGCGAATGTGTTCTCGTGCCACACCCCCGCCGTGATAATTCCAGACCCGCGCAAAAGGGTCTGCCAATTTTTCTGGCGTGGTGCGGTTTTTCGTCGTCACAGCCCGCGTTTTTTTAACGCCAAGGCCACTTCAGGTAATCCAACATGGCCTGACGCCCGATTTATTGGCAGACCCGCGCAAAACGACCCATCAGGCAATTTGGAGCAAATGCCGGAAAGCGGTTATAATGCCGCAGGAAAATTAGTGTAACGGGCGTGCCATGCTTAAATCGCTTTCTGTTGAAAATTATCGCGGATTCAAAAAATACACTTTGGGGGGACTGTCGCGCGTTAACTTGCTGGTTGGGAAGAATAATGGCGGCAAAACATCGCTGCTGGAATGTGTTCACCTCTTGGCCGCCGGCGGAGATCCAAGTGTGCTTATTGACATCGCGTCACGACGCGGCGAAATGACTCCTGCTTCGGTTGACGAGGGAGGCTTTGTTGATATTTCACATTTCTTCCATGGCCATACCGTGGGAGAGGATGCCCAATTTTCCATTAGGTCGGATAATAGCCTGCCATCCGTAAAGGTGCGTGTAGTACCTCTATCCCAGATTGACGGCGGGCCCGAGCTGCTTGACGTTAGCCGAACGCGAAACCCCGCATTCGCTTTGCGCATCGAAGGCGCAGGATCCGACTCGAGGGGTGCAGTGCCAATAGTCTTATCGAGCGAAGGTACCATTGTTTTTGGTCCGCGGCGTCCGTTTCGCCGGACTTTAATAAAGGAAGAGCCTTCCGTAGCGCCGCCTATTCAATTCATAACGCCGGACTCCCTTGATTTGCGCTATCTGGCGAAAATTTGGAATCAAATACTCCTGGACTCGCGTGAATCCGAAGTGATTGAAGCGATGAGGATACTGGATCCCCAAATTGCGTCCATCGTTTTCCTAACCGGCGAGCCCCAAGGTGTTCGCTCCTATGGCGGTCGCGCCGGAGTCATTTTGGGATTTAAAGGGGACCACCGACGTGTTCCCTTGGGAAGTTGCGGCGACGGCATGCGGCGATTATTGGCCCTTTCGGCGGCACTTATCCAGGCAAAAAAGGGATTTCTAATCATTGACGAAATGGACACAGGATTTCACTATTCAATTATGGGTGACGTCTGGTCATTGGTCGCCAAACCCGCCATAAAATTGGATATCCAGGTGTTTGCCACCACCCATAGCTTCGACTGCGTACGGGGGTTAGCCGCGGTGTGCCGTGACGACCAAACGATTGGCAGCCAAGTTTCCCTGCATAAAATCGAGCGCGGGCTGGAGGCCAGCGTACCGTTTTCCGGGGCGGAACTTATCACCGCCGCGGAACATGAGCTTGAGGTGCGCTGATGGGGGTTTCGCTGGAATGCTCGAAGCTCCATGTCGAGGGGCAGGACGACCAGCATGCCATTGTTCACCTTCTTTTGCGGCACGGAATATCATTAGATCACGACCCGCTTCGTGTCGATGTCAAGGTGGAACAAAATGACAACGGGGTGCTCGATGCGATGAACGTGGCGATCAAGGCCAGCGCGGGACGGTCGGTGGGTTTTGTTATCGACGGGGACCCGACCATCGCGGCGCGCTGCCCACAGCTTTTCGGCAGGCGACATCGCCCGGGC
>JAJZEY010000414.1 GCA_021805585.1 Planctomycetota bacterium | reverse complement strand
AATCCGGCGCGAAATCCGGTCGGCATTCGGGTTCCGGTATGAAAATGCCGGCATGGCTGGATAAATACAACCATCCGCAAGGCGGCGTAGCCGATGACGCCGCCGCGCAGCCGGGCAATTCAACCGCCGCCCCGCCTGGTTCGGGCACCAGCCCGCGGTCGGCATCGTCAATGCCCCCGACGGGAACGGACAAACCCTCACTCGGCCAGGTCTATCACGCGCCAATCCCTCCATCAGATCCGACCCCGGCACCTGCGACCGTCGTTCGGCCTCTGGGGCGTGCCGGCACGGACAATCCGGTTCTACTGGATGTGCTGGTGGCCAAATTCCGCCCGTGGTTGCTGTTTGCATTGTTCTTTTTCATATTTCTGCTGATTGCCGGGCTTATTATTCTGGCCACGCGCCGATCCGCCGCACCGGATAACCGCACAACAGCCAATTCATTCAACGATTCAGATACAAACATGCCAACGGCTATGCAGCCCGGCGGTAATGGTGGTGCCAACAATTCCGCGATGCCGCAATTGCCGATGAACCCGGTGCCATCTCCCAATATTCAGATTTTACCCGCCAATCCGGTAGCCAAACCGCAGCGGCGACCAACATCGCGTGTAGGAAAAGTTGTTCCGGCGGCGGATGTCCCGCGCCTTGCGGACCATTGGTATCTGGTCATTCTGACCACCCAGCCACAGTACGCCCGCACCGCGGCGCGTTTTATAGCCCTTCATGGCGTAAGCGTCAGCATTGAAACCGGAACCAACAATCTTGCCCAGGTGGTAAGCGTGCGGGGCTTTATACATCGTGGCGGTCGGCGAGCCTTGGCGTTTCGGCGACGGGTTATTGCCATCGGCAGATTGGTGCCCGGAATAAAGCGCAAACATGACAGCGTGTGGGGCGATGCTTATTATGTGCAGATTGTGCGGACCCATTAAGTCCAGGCAGCGGTCATGTTCAAGCCCGTTTTGATGTTCAGGGAGCCGTATGGTCGACAGCAGCGTTTCAACCGAGTCGCTTGGACGGGATAGTCAGGCGTTGCCGGATCGAAAAAATCGGAAAACCCTCAGGCTGGCCATTATTGGCTGCGGCGGCATCAGTGAACTCCATATTCCGGCGTTAAAAGCCATGCCGGATGTGGAACTTGTCGCCGGCGTGGATATCAAACCGCGGCGTTTACAAATTATGAAGCAGAAATTCGGCCTGACGGATCTTTACGAAGATTTTCAGGACATGCTGGCTCGCGTGAAACCGGCCGCGGTGTCCATTTGCACACCCAACGCCCTGCATGCCCCTATTGCCATTGCCGCGCTTCAGGCGGGGGCGGATGTCATTACGGAAAAGCCCATGGCGATGAATCCGCTTGAATGCCGGCAGATGCTGGACGCGGCCAAAGCCAGTGGCCGCAAACTGGCCGTCGGTTTTCAATACCGGCACCATCCGAATACACAAATGCTGTCCCGTGCGCGGGACAGCGGGCAATTTGGTGAAGTCATGTTTGTCAAATGCCAGGCCCTGCGGCGGCGCGGCATTCCCAACTGGGGTGTTTTTGGTCAAAAAGAACTCCAGGGCGGCGGACCTATGATAGACCTGGGCGTACACGTGATGGAGATGGCCCATTATGTCATGGGGTCACCGAAACCGGTGTCCGCATCAGGAAATATATGGACATACCTTGGCCATAAGCCGGGCAATGTGGCCAGCATGTGGCCAAACTGGGACCACACCACCTATAACGTGGAGGACCTGGCCATCGGGCAGGTCCGGTTTGATAACGGGTCGGTCATGCAGATAGAGGCTTCATTCGCCGCTCATATTGCCGCGGATATCTGGAACTTTTCGTTTATGGGAACGCACGGCGGCGGTGGATGGGACCCGCCCACCATTTACACCGATTCCGCCGGTACTATGGTAAACATTACGCCCGCCTTTCTGCCCAATGGGGATTTTGCCGGACTCATCAGCGCAAAACTCAGAAATTTTGTCGATGCCTGTCTTTATGATGCTCCGCTCATGGCTCCCGGAGAAGCCGGCCTGGCGATTCAGGAAATGATTGACGGCGTGTACCGATCCGCAGCCTGCGGTCATGAAGTGGAAATTTAGATGTATGGCAATAGACCATAAGAATCATGATGGATGCCCGCGGCGTGGAATGCCGATGGACGCTTTTCTGGCGGCCGCCGTCATTGATTCCCCGGGCCTGCTGGTGCTGGTGCTGGACAGCCGCGGCAAACCCTGTTTTGCCAACAAAACATTTCTCAATCTGATGGCTATGCCCGCCGACGCAACCGGGCCACAGCTTGCCGGCGCTCAAATCCTTACGCCCGCCCGTCGCGCACGGCTTGTTAAATTCGCACAGAAACACCGGCAAAGCGCCCGATCCTTGCGAACGGACCTTGCGGTGCGCATTGACGGCCGCCGCCTGCGGCTGGCCATGGAGGCCGTTGTGGCCGCGGCCCCGCCGCCCGGCCGCCGCCGACACATTATTCTCACCGGTTTTGATGTAACGGCCGCCGGTCGCCTGCAGGATTCGCTTCGGCAAAGTAAATCACAAGTGCGTGCCATCGTGGAAACCGCAGTGGATGCCATTATAACGGCCGATCAGCGGGGGAGCATTCACACATTTAATCCCGCGGCGGAGCGCATTTTTCAGTTTAAGCCCGCTGAAGTCATCGGTCACAATGTCAGTATGTTGATGCCCGAACCGTATCACAGCGAACATGACCGGTATCTTCAGAATTATCTGCGAACCGGACGGGCCAAAATTATCGGGATAGGGCGTGAAGTGGTTGGACGGCGCAAGGATGGTTCAACGTTTCCAATGTATCTGGCCGTGGGAGAACAGGTGCATGGCCAGCGCCACTTTTTTACCGCCATTATCCGCGATATAAGCGAACGCAAGCGCATGGAAAATGAAATTCTGCATATTTCCGAACGTGAGCAGCAGCGGATCGGGCAGGACTTGCATGATGGGCTTGGCCAATTGCTTACCGGTGCAGCGCTGCACGCCAAGGCACTGGGAGGACAACT
>JAJZEY010000089.1 GCA_021805585.1 Planctomycetota bacterium | reverse complement strand
CACTGGCGCCAGATACAAGTTGCCATCAGGCCTGACAAATTCGGAGGAATCTGGAGCGGATCGGCCGCGGTGGATACCCGCAACACCACCGGCTTTCAGCGCGGCAACAAACCCCCCGTTGTGGCGATGTACACCGCTGGGGGCGGTTCATCCAAAATATCGCAGGGAGAGCCCTTTGCCCAATGTCTGGCCTATAGCAATGACGGCGGTATGACATTTACCAAATATGTGCATAATCCGGTGTTGGGGCAGATAGTGCCGGGTAATCGTGATCCTAAAATTTTCTGGCACGCGCCATCGCATCATTGGGTCGTGCCGCTGTTTCTCAATGGGGATCGTGGCTTTGCGATTTTAACTTCGCCGGACCTGATATCGTGGCATAAAACACAGGAATTCCATTTTCCACAAAGCCAGGAATGTCCCAATATGTTTCCTTTGCCTGACCCGGTCAACGCGGGAAACATCCATTGGATTTTCAGCGGTGCCAACGGCCAGTATCTGATTGGAGATTTCGATGGCCGCAAATTTACCCCGCGCGCCGGTCCATTCGCAATGGACACGGGTAACAGCTTTTATGCTTCGCAGGTTTTCAGCAATATTCCCGAAAAAGATGGCCGCACCATACAAATTACCTGGATGCGAGGTGGAACCTATCCGGGTATGCCCTTTAATCAGCAGCTTGGCTTTCCCTGCCAATTAAGCCTGCAAGCCACCGCCGGCGGCTTGCGGATTGCGCGTTATCCTGTGCGGGAAATAGAACGTCTATGGAAAAAGCGGCACGTGCTGAAACAGGCATCTTTGCCGTCGGCACACAGAATGCTCCAAACCATTTCCGCCGACACGCTGGATATTGACCTGGAAATTGTGCCGGGCATGGCTACGCAAATAACGCTTACACTGCATGGTCAGCCGATTGTGTGGTCGCCGAAAGATGGAAAAATGAACTGCCTGGGAGCCAATGGCATCGCACTGCAAAGCAATGGTCGGCTTCGCCTGCGGGCGTTACTGGACAGGACTTCTCTGGAAATATTCGGCGCAGACGGGCTTTGCTCCATGAGTTCCTGTTTCCTGCCAAAGGCCGGTCATGGCGGCTGCGGGCTGATTGCCAATGGTCGCGGCGCGCGTGTGACCGCATTGGCTGTACGTGAGTTAAAATCTGCGTGGAGCAATCCGCCTCAGGTGTGACTCCAACGGTGCGCCGAATCGGGAATTTAATTCGGCTGCGGGTTTCCCCGCGATGCGGTCGCCGGTATTGGTGACGCCTGCCGGTTGCTGATATTGGCCTGGTTTGCCGGCGCGATGGCCTGCGGATGACCGGCTCCCGGGTCAGCATCCGGGGTGCGGCCAAGATTAAAGCCAATCTATAAGATGCAATGTTAAAGCGTAGACGTTTTTAATTACACAATAACTGTGTCAGGCTCGATACCTGCATGACGCGGAACGGTCCGCAATGTCAGGTTGCCGCGGCGTATTGGTTGAGAGATATTTCCACAGCTTGAAGTTCTGCTTCCTGACTGGCGATCTGTTGGCGAAGGCCTTCAACGACAGCGGGTGGTGCCTTGGCAGCAAAATTCTCATTGGCCAGTTTGGCCTTACCGGAGGCAATCAGACGCGTGAGTTCCTGCCGGCGGGCCGAAAGCTTTTTGGTTTCCGCCTGTTTGTCCACAATGCCGACCACAAAAATTTGTACGCCAGGGACAAGCGCTGTGGCGCTGTTTGCCGGTGGTGTGGCCTTGGAATCGCAGGCAAGAATGCCGGCGTTGGACAGCGGCTCAATGATGCCGCGACAGGCAAGAATATTGGCTGCGGTATCGGCGGATTCGGGTTGAATGACGACATCCAGTTTTCGCTTAAGGTCCACATTATGGCTGTTGCGAAGATCACGGATAGCGCGTGTCACCTGCTGGGCAAGGTCAATATCTTTTTCGGCCTTCGGATTGTCCAGAGCCGCGTGCACCGTCGGAAATGGCCAGACCACCAGCATGTTTACCGTGCCCGGACCATGAGGTAGTTTGCTCCAGATGGCTTCGGTGACATAGGGCATGACCGGATGAAGCAGTGCCAATGTTGTACGCAAAACATACAGCAGCACCTGTCCAACGGCGGGGTCTTTGCGATTGATGCGCGGCTTGGCAATTTCCAGATACCAGTCACAGAGGTCGTTCCACACAAACTGATAAAACGCCGCGGCAAGTTCCGCAAAGCGGAACTGATTTATGCAATCGGTCGCTTTGGCGATCGTGCTGTTCAGGCGGGAAAGAATCCAGCGGTCCGCCAGATCCGCAGTTGGGGCGGCTGAAAGCGACTGAATGTCAGAATCGGATGGTGAAATGGAAATGTCAATATGCGAAAGAATAAAGCGCGATGCGTTCCATAGCTTGTTGGCAAAATTGCGACCGGCGTCAAAACGGGGACTCGTGTTTTTGCCGGATTCTCTGTCCTTTACCACAGGCAGGCGGATATCCTGCGTTTCCGTGGCCATGGAAGCCAGTGTGTAGCGCAGCGCATCGGCCCCATGGCTTTCAATAATGTCCACCGGGTCCACTCCATTACCCAGCGACTTTTTCATGGGTCGCCCCTGGCCGTCCTGAATAACGGCGTGAATGTAAACCTGCTTGAACGGAACTTCACCCTGGCAATAAAGGCCGAACATCACCATGCGGGCCACCCATAGCGTAAGAATTTCACGCGCGGTGGACAGCACGCTGGTCGGATAAAATTGCCGCAGCAATTGATCTTCCGGGTTATCGCCTGTGCCATTTGCCGGCCAGCCCATGGTGGAAAGTGGCCAGAGTGCTGAGGAAAACCAGGTGTCCAGGACATCCGGGTCCTGCGTAAAAAAAGTGTCTCCAAATTTACCGATTTCCTCTACCGCATCCCGGACGGGTTGGGGGTAGCTCCGGAACGGGCTGGTTGGGGGAGGCGCACCATTGAAATGTGTTTCCTGCGGGTAACGCTTCGCCTTCATGCACAGCTCGATTTGGGCCATCATTTCATTGGCTTGCTGCGTTCGCAGTGCAAATTCCAG
>JAJZEY010000242.1 GCA_021805585.1 Planctomycetota bacterium | reverse complement strand
TCCCGATTCTAATGTCCGTCTGGTGAATGATCTGTACGTTGGTTCGGAACCCCGATTGAGCGTGGTGCGGCACTTTTTGAATAATATGCCCACCTGCAAATGGAAAATACGGGAAGAACCGCAAGGCCCGGGCGGCATACCCATTGATTTTATTAAAAATCGGAGGGAATGGGTTATTACCATCAAGCGGGGCTGATTCAACATTGGCGCTTCCGCCGACCGGCCCCCAGAGGCCGCTGTTGTGAAATTGCTTTACGCTTTATTTTCCGTAGCAAGAATCTGTCGCACAACGCGGGCGGCGTCCAGCCGATTGACTGTGCCACCATCCGCGGGTGTGCCCGTTTTTATCGGGAAGGTCGCTAAGCCGCGATTTGGCAATAGTTTTGTGCCTGCCAGTCGCTCCACTTCCACCTGCTCCACTATTTCCTGATCCGCGTTGCCGCGGCAATGCTGGGGGGCGGCAATGTTTCGGCGGCGGCCGCTCTTTGGCCTCAGCCTTATTTGCTCTACTCGCTACTCTCTAAATTCTTCTGCTCAGCGTTGCGGCAGCAACGCTGGCCCGCTTCGTCGTCGCAGGAAGGAAGACGATTTTCAGGAAAGCCTTCCCGCCGGCACCCCACTTAAACATGCAATATTCCCCCACTATGTGATATTTCCCTTCCCGATAAAAACGGGCACACACTCCTCAGGCAGTTTACGTGACGCCGAATAAGCCTGAAGGCAAATGCCCGGCAAAAAATCGCCGCCGGTCCAAGTTGATCTATTTCTTTTCCCGTTTTGCACAAACCAGAACCCGTGATAAAATCCCTTTTATCAATTGGGTTGTAAGAAAACAAAAAACCGTGGCCGGGCATTATGCGGCGGCCGTCAGCGTCGTACCGGGAAAAGCGAAGGAGCGTGCGTGATGGCGAAATGTAACGCCTGTGGCAGAATAATGTTTGGCGGGGTGCGTGCGGATGGGTTGCGGTACTGCAGCAACAGGTGCCGAAATTCGCACCGGCTGATCTCCGATGCGCAATTGATCCCTGCGGAGGTCACGGACGCTTTGGCGGCCCAGATACATGCCGGCAGGTGCCCGAAATGCAAAGGTCCGGGACCGGTGGACGTCCATAAGTATTATCAGGTCTGGTCGGCGCTGGTGGTGACGCGCTGGTCGACTCGTTCACAGGTCAGCTGCTTGCGCTGTGCTATAAAATCGCAGGCTGGAAGCCTGCTGTTCAGCCTGCTGTTTGGTTGGTGGGGAATCCCATGGGGTATAGTGTTTACTCCAGTTCAGATATTCCGCAACGCCGCGGAAATGATATTTCCGCAGGATAGGGCGTTGCCATCGGAGCGTCTCAAACGCCTCGCAAGCGTGCAGTTAGCCAGTCGGGTGGTACCGGCTGCGCCTCGCTCACGGGTTCCGCCGCACCAGACAGCGGTATAAGACAGATGCATGGGCACAATTATGATCCATTGCCCGGGGCGGGAATCGAACCCGCACGACCCTAACGGGTCACAGGATTTTAAATCCTGAGCGTCTGCCGTTCCGCCACCCGGGCTGCTTCGGGCAGCCATAGTATTGTCGGCATTACCGGCCGCTTGGCAACCGCCCGGGGCGGAAGTTTCATTTTAACCGGTTTGACTTGCTCTGGCCGCCCGTCCGAGTTACTTTAATAGGGTGCCGCACTGGCCTGCGGTTTATCGTCCGGCTACAATGCCGCCCGTGCGCCCGCATCGGTTCTGATGTGGCTCGCCGCGGCGGCCTGAACAGCGGAGGCTTGAATCATGATGCGTAAACAAACTATGCGTGGCGCACTTTTTGGCGGCGCGATGCTGCTGGCATCGGTCGCTGGCGCTTTTTTGGCTGTCCCAGCCGGGTTGGCCCGGCACCTGGCACCCCGGCCATCTTTGGTTGCCCGAAGCTGGCAGATTGATTTTCAACATTCGGCACCGCATCGCCTGATTGTGGTGCGCGGCAGCGCCGCAGCGCAACATGTTATTAAATATTGGTTTATGACCTATACGGTGGTCAACAATACGCACAAGGACCTGTTTTTCAATCCGCAGGTTGAAGTGATGGCCGACAACGGCAAAATCCTTGCACCGGTGGCGGCGGTCGCCCCGCGTTTGTTTAAGAAAATTAAGGCTGTATCCGCCAGCCCGTTTCTGATTAACCCCATGCTGATCGCCGGTCGTCTTCTGCAGGGGGCGGACAACGCCAAACAGAGCGTGGTGGTTTTTACCAATCTGCCGCCGATGGCACGCGGTTTTCGGGTATTCGTCAGCGGCCTTTCCGGTGAAACCGCCGTCCAGAAGGATCCAATTACCGGCCGGAATATCGTGCTCCACAAGACGCTGGTTCTGCATTACTGGATTCCCGGCCACGCCATTCACATGACGCCCAAGCCGATGCTGCTGGGCCACAAATGGGTCATGAAGTAAAACGCCGGTGCCCTTGCATCTGACGATTTCGGCCGACCGATGCCGCGCCCCGGTTGCCGGTGACCCAAAATGAAATTTTTTCCGGAAATCCGCAGCATTGGCTGGCCAGTTGCGTGTTGTATAACAGGTGGATACCCATCCGCAAATTGCGGACTTTTTGGATGGTTATTCTTTCCGTTATAAAGTTCGTCCGCGTTTCAGGAGGTTGTTATGGGTTTCATCGCCATTATACTTGAACTGCTCGCGCTGGTAGTTGCAACAATCATGATTCGGGAGATTCTTAATGCGGATGTCCCGCCAGCAAGAAAATATCCATGGATTGCGATTGTCGGCCTGCTCGCTGTTATTGGCTTGTTTGCGTTCTACTCTCTTTATTTTGTTATTTTTGCGTTCGCAGGCATCCTGGCCTATTACTTCATCGGCCGCCCCAAAATGATGGGTTGATTGAATGTGCCGCGGCCATTCCGACCGTTAAAAAGAACTTGCAAGCCGCGCTTGCCATCGGATGCCATCATGCGAAAAGCCGGGGCTGCGATATAACAGCGCCGGCCCGTCGGCTATCTTCGGTCGGCTATCTTCGGTCGGCTATCTGCGGTCGGCTATCTTCC
>JAJZEY010000534.1 GCA_021805585.1 Planctomycetota bacterium | reverse complement strand
TCCGGTTATCCGCCGCACCCAAAAGTTCCGGCAGATTTTGCTTTAAATCTTCCATCGCTTTGTTTACGTCGGCAGGCTTTATTTCAGGATTTGCCGCCAAAGCCGCGTTCAAACTGGGGTAACCGTGAATCTTCTCTAAAATTTTCATGGATTCCGGCATAAGACGTGCTAATCCAGGCGGCTTCATAGACAATTTCCTTTCATCAGCAGCTGATAATAATGCAAACGCAGGGACGGCCGCAACTTAAAAAATTGAATTCTTTGCAAATGGTCGCCGCCATTGGCCGGTGCCGGTGCCAGGGGAATACTTTGAATCGGGCCGTTGACCGGTCCGGTGCGCGAATCCGGTGCGGAGCGGTAATCCGGGTGGTTTCGCAGCCATTGCTGCAAATGTCTGCTGTTGTAGGAAGAAAGGTTGGATGCGGACTGTTGCAGATTCATCAGGCACAGCACGCCTAATGCGGCATATAAAAGCATACTCCACGTGTTATGCCGCAGGGGCGGCCGCGGTTTGGCGTAATCCGGCGTAAGACCGGCGGCAATCATGCGGTCGTACAGGTCCGGATGGACGGATTTTCGGCGGCCCATGGAGGCCGGCAATTGATTGATCTGATAAAGCTTTTCCAGGGCACGGGCATAAACGGCGGGCTGCGCCTGCTGGGCACAGGCAATAGAATCGGCCCGCACTTCCATGCGCCGGCCCAGCCGCGCCATGAAGATTTTTATCCCCAGCGCCAGAATCAGCACGATAACCGGATAAAGGAACATACTGTGCGTTAGACTCTCAACCGGGTACATGAACACCAGCGGAAATAAAAGCAAAGCGTTGATCTGCCGGGTCCAGCGCACCGCACGGGATTCCGTCAGATGGCCCAATTCGTGGGCACAAATGGCGGAAATCTGGTCGTCGCTTAATTCCTTCAACAGCGTGCTGCTGAAAATAAGCTCCTGTGTGACGGGCAGTGCGAAAGCATTGGCCGGAAGGGTTTGAAAAATCCAGACCTTCGCGACCTTTACGTTCATGTGGCCGGCGATATCCGCCACCAGTTTCCGCAAAGGGTCATCCGCCGGTTTGAAAAGTCGCATCCAGACCAGCACCTGCGTTGCAAGACCATATTGCATGGCCAACAGAACCGCCAGTGCCATGGCGGCCTCCAGCCAAGTCCTTAGGCCGAAATCGGACGGCATGGTAAAAGTGGTCACACACAGCACCAGCACCAGCACTCCGCGCAGCAGCAGGTTGGCAAAACAAGCGCGGAAATGCCATGCGATTTTCAAATCCGGATAAAGGGTTCTGGCAAACGATTGATGGGCCAGAAACGACCCGGCAAAAGCACACGAAAGAATCAGCCATACAATGCCCACCCCCGTGAAATGCGGAATGTCGCGTTGCAGGCAGGTCCACTGCAGCGCAAGGTAAATATCCACCGGCAGAACCAGCAGGCAAAGGCCCGCCGTGACGCGCGCCGGATATAACAGATTGGCCCGCTGTGTCCAATGCCGCCCCACGCTTTTCCGCCACGGACGCAGCGCCATGTGGCCCAGCAGCCGCGATAAAACATACGTCGCCACAAAAGCGCCAACAGCCAGCGGAATCGGATACATTTACAACATTGTGCGTTGTTTGGCCGGTCTGTCAACGACGGTTGCGGCCTTGGGATAGGGTGTGCCTGCTTTTATCGGGAAGGTCGCCAAGCTGTGATTCGGCAATATTTTTGCGGCCATCAGGCACGCCGGCCCGCCAATGTCGTCAGGGGGCGGGTATCGTGGCTATCTCAATTGTCGGGCCAGACGCCTGACCCCCAGCGTTGCGGCGGCAACGCTTTTCCCTTCCCGATAAAAACGGGCACACCAGCCACCTGGCGGTCAGTCTTTGGTTCGTTCGATTTGGGCGTAGGCGTTGTGATTGTGGATGGATTCAAAATTTTCGCTTTCAATGCGGTACCAGGTGATGCGGGAATCGCGTTCCATTTCGGTGGCCAGGTCGCGAATGATGTCTTCCACAAACTTCGGATTATCAAAGGCCTGCTCGGTGACAAATTTTTCATCCGGCCGCTTAAGCACGGCATAGACCGGCGCGCTGGCGGCTTTTTCCATAATGGTCACAAGGTCTTCAATCCAGAGTTTGCCCTTAAAACGCACGCGGGCGGAAATTTCGCACCGCTGATTGTGCGCGCCATACGCGGAAATTTCCTTGCTGCACGGGCAGAGACTGGTGGCCGGTGCCTTGACGCCCAGAATAAAATCATCGGAGCCGTTGCTGGTACCTTCAAATGAACAGATGTAATCCATAAGACCGCGTGCGCCGGTAACGGGCGCGGATTTTTCAATGAAATAAGGAAACGTCATTTCAATGCGGGCGTCGTCGGCGTGAAGTTTTTCGCGCATTTCATGCAAAATAGGTGTGATAAGTTCCGGGGTAATGCTGCGGTGATGGTGGTTAAGAATTTCCAGAAAGCGGCTCATGTGCGTCCCTTTTTTATGTTTGGGAAGCGACACATACAGATTGATCTGGGCCACGGTGTGCTGCTGGCCACCATTGGGCCGCAACAGCGTAATCGGATAGCGAACGCCCTTGACTCCCACCTGATCGATTGCGATTTGGCGTGAATCATCCGCGGATTGAACATCCGGCATGGGAGGTGATTTAACTGTGGGTTGGCTGTTTCGGGCCATCAGGGGTACCTCTAACATTGAAATTTCTCCGGCTGGTTATGCCTTCCGCCAAAGGCCGCGGAATACCGCTGATCCGCCCGCGCCGTTTTGACGCTTATATGCTAGGACTGTTGTGCCGCCAAGGCAACCGGCAAACCGGACCGCCGCGCTCGTGGTGGCATCAGGGAATCGCCGTGGATGGAGTTGTTTGGCAGGCTGTTTTGGTCAGTTTGCGGGAACGCGGAATATCTGAATGCCGCGAAGCGTTTTTACCGGGACCGGTTCAAGACCGGCGCGAATCAGGGCTTCTACATTGTCGGGTGTGACGGCCGGGTCAAAACCGTAGGTGTGACGCAGCCGATAAATTTCCGGCCAGTCCAGAATCACGTAATCTATCTTATGAGT
>JAJZEY010000353.1 GCA_021805585.1 Planctomycetota bacterium | reverse complement strand
GTGCGTTCCACTTTGGTCGGCACAATGACGCCCATCTTAATCATATCGCCATATTCGTGGGTAAGGGCGTTGAAGCCGAAGGAGGTGTCTTTGTTTTCCAGCACCTTCTGGGCGACAATGCTGCCATCCACGCCGGCGTTTTCGGAAATCTGCTTAATGGGTGCGAAAAGCGCCCGCTTCACGATGTCGGCACCGATTTTTTCGTCGCCTTCCAGCTTCAGCTTGTCAATGGCGGGAATGGCCCGCAGGACACTTACGCCGCCACCGGGAAGAATGCCTTCTTCCACCGCAGCGCGGCAGGCATGAAGGGCGTCTTCCACACGGGCTTTCTTTTCTTTCATGGCCGCTTCGGTCGGGGCACCGACTTTAATCAGCGCCACGCCGCCGGCGAGTTTAGCCAGACGCTCCTGGAGCTTTTCCTGGTCGTATTCGCTGGTGGTGCGGTCAATTTCATTTTTGATCTGTTCGATGCGGCCTTTGATCTGGTCGCTCTTGCCGGCACCTTGAATGATGGTGGTGGCTTCTTTTTCAATCGTGACTTTTTTGGCGCGGCCCAGGTCTTTGAGTTCCAGGGTTTCCAGGGAGATTCCCAGTTCCTCAAAAATCGCCTTGCCGCCGGTGACAATAGCGATGTCTTCCAGCATGGCCTTGCGGCGATCACCGAAGCCGGGGGCTTTCACCGCCACAACCTTCAATGTGCCGCGCAGCTTGTTGACCACCAGAGTGGCCAGGGCTTCACCTTCAATGTCCTCGGCGATAATAAGCAGGGCCTTGCCGGCTTCGGCAACCTTGCCCAGAATCGGAAGCAGGTCTTTGATCGCGCTGATTTTCTTTTCATGGATCAGGATGTGGCAATCTTCAAAGGTGCATTCCATGGTTTGCGGGTCGGCGAAATGCGGGCTGACATAACCCTTGTCAAACTGCAAACCTTCCACCAGGTCCACGGTGGTATCCAGGCCTTTGCCTTCTTCAACCGTGATCACGCCATCTTTGCCGACCTTGTCCATGGCATCGGCGATCATCTGGCCGATTTGGCTGTCCTGGTTGGCGGAACTGGTGCCCACCTGTGCGATCTGTTTGGAATTTTCAACCTTAACGGACATATTCTTCAGATAGCCCAGAACTGCTTCAACGGCCTTTTCAATGCCGCGCTTAAGCTGGGTCGGGTTGGCACCGGCGGTGACGTTGCGAAGGCCTTCATCGTAGATGGCTTCGGCGTATACCGTGGCAGTGGTGGTACCGTCGCCGGCGACCGTGCTGGTCTTGCTGGCGACTTCTTTCACCAATTGGGCACCAAGATTTTCAAACGGGTCTTCCAGTTCAATTTCCTTGGCAACGGTGACGCCGTCTTTGGTAACGGTGGGGCTGCCGAAGGATTTTTCGATCACCACATTGCGTCCCGACGGGCCAAGGGTGACCTTGACAGCCTGGGCGAGGGTATGAACTCCGCGGCGAATCGATTCGCGCGCCTGGGTATCAAATTCAATCATTTTTGCGGCCATGGTTATAACTCCTTTGTGAACCAGCGTCTCAACCACGCAATCCACTGGTGTAAAACAATACTGTCAAAACAACGCACTGCCGCCAACGGCGGCAATGCCCCGGTCGCGGCGCGGGCGGCTTATTCCACGACGGCCAGAACTTCTTCTTCGCTTAAGATCAGAAGTTCTTCGCCATCCACCTTAATTTCCGTACCGGCGTAGCTGGCGAAAATAACTTCATCGCCCTTTTTCACCTGGAACTTGGCGCGGTCGCCGCTGTCCAGCAATTTGCCATCACCAACGGCCAGAACTTTACCGCGCTTGGGTTTTTCCTTGGCGGTTTCCGGCAGCACGATGCCGCTTTTGGTGACGCTTTCGGCTTCGGTACGCTTGAGAAGAATTTTGTCCCCCAGAGGACGAACACTGGCTGCCATGCGTTTTCTCCTTTATAAGAACAGCAGACTATTAAACATCCACATAATTAACAAACCCCTACATCAGGGTTTGTTTTACAGTTTGCTTGCGCCGTCAGGGGCCTGCGCGGCCGGGCGGATTTTTCCGGCCCGGATTTATCGTCCCGGCCAGCCTTCGCCATAACAGCGGCGTAACGCCCTGGCCATCACATCCAGCAGGTCGTTGACCCGCACGGGGTCCGGCAGGACGGAAAAGACATCCTGTCGCAGGGCCTCGCGGATGAGCCGATCTTCGGTTCGACGAACCAGAAGAATGACCAGCGGCCCGCCGGTAAAAGCGCCCTGCCGCAAGTGGCGGTCACCGGTCAATCCGCTTACGGGAATTGACCGCGGCTCGGCATGTTCCCGACCCGACGCTTCCGACGCCGGGCCATGGTCGGCAATCGTACCCCGTGGCACCGGACGCGAGAGCCGATGAATCAGCCGCAGGACGGTCATTGCGTCCATCGCGGGCTGATTTCCCGGGGGCATTTGTGCATCCACCACGGCCAGGTGCATCACGTGGCGTTCCACAAGGTCAAGGGCGTCCGAACCACTCGCCGCCACAAAGGTCTGAACCTGAAGCGGGGCAAGAAGCTGACGAACCAATTCCTGCCAGTCCGGTGGCGGTGGGCTATCCACACGAACCGAGGCCGGCGGTACCGGTCGGGTTAACAGCACATTGAGTCGCGACGCCGTGTTCATGCATAAACTTCATTGGCTTCTGCCGACTTCCATGGCATTTTGCCCTCATTGCGATTTTTGCCACCCCGGTGGCGGCACTATCGCGCAAATCATGGCCCTTAAGGGCCTTCAAAAGCCCAGCCTGACCGCCCCCGACACAAGCAAAGCCCGTACCGCAACTAAAAAGCAGCGATTGTATATTCTATAAGTATTTAATTAATATAGTCTTATAGCGTTTATACCAGCGTTCAACCATGGTCTGAATTGGTGCCAAATGCCTGCCAAACCATGTTTTGCCAAGGATGGCCCTGCCGTGTTGGCAGAGTTGTGGCAAGCCGCCTTTGGCCGAACCGTCCGATGCATCGGGTTAGCGCCACTGCGCCGATTATATATCTGTAAATCCTGCCATTCGTCGGTAACCAAACAACCGTTGGCGCAACGGATTTGTTCGGGGCTTTGTCCCCCTGGTGGAGCACTCCGCGTGAATCCGCGGGTGACGGAACGGTTTATGGCCTTAATGTCATTCACCGCATGCCTCCAATCGGGGACTTTCCCGTAAATCAGGAAGGAACGGCCCACCAGCATTCGTCGGATTGCCGGGCGATTTGGCACTGTGGCCCGGCAACCTATTTTTTCATTTGATAGGCATGGCGGTCGGCCGGGTATTGGCGACTGCTTACGGCTTGTACATAGGCCCGGGCGGCCTGGTCTATTACCGCCGGCAGATCGGCGAGCTTGTCCACAAACCGTGGGGGGCGGGCATTGAAACCGAGCATGTCGTGAAGCACCACCACATGCCCATGGCAGCTCGCCCCGGCACCGCAACCGAGCACGGGACAGTTCACCGCGGCAATGACCCGGCGGCTGACTTCATCGGGCACGGCTTCCAGCAGAATCAATTCCGCGCCGGCGGCTGTAAGCGCGGCGGCATCCCGCACAATGCGGTCGGCCTCATCGGCAGTGCGGCCCTGGGCTTTGTAGCCGCCGTGCTGAATGGCCCGCTGCGGCAGTAACCCAAGGTGCGCACAAACCACGATGCCCGAAGCCGCCAGGGAACGGACGATTTCCAGATGGCGGCCATCGCATTCAAGTTTAACGGCATCCGCCCCGGCATCCTGGACAAACCGGCGGGCGTTATGTGATGCCGTTGGAATATCCGGATAGCTGGCAAAAGGCATGTCGGCCATCACCAGCGGATTCGGAGCACCGCGCCGCACCGCGCGCGTGATCAGCACCATAAAATCCAAGGTGGCGGCTGTGGTGGAATCTTCGCCAAGCACGGTGGTTGCGGCGGAATCTCCGACCAGCAGAATATGCAAACCGGTGGCGGACAGAATGCGGGCCGTGGGGTGGTCGTAGCAGGTAAGCATGGCGATAGGTTTATGTTCCGCGACCATGGTCCGCAATGATGCAAGTGTGATGCGGTCATGAAATCCGGGAATATTCGGCTGATCCGGCTGCATGATAATCTCCGGTGGCACCGGCGTGTCGGGTGGCGCGGTGCGATAAATGAAAATCGGGGCACTGGAAAACGAATCCCGTGGCGTTTTTCAGGTTATTTCCGACGGTCCGGGGGACGTTTCCGAACTTGCTTCCAGGCCGCCGAACCGCCGCTGGCGGCGCGCATAGGTGGCCAGCGCTTCATCAAAATGCGCTGCGGTAAATTCAGGCCAGCAGACATTGGTCACATACAATTCGGCGTAACTGATCTGCCAAAGGAGAAAATTACTGATCCGCATTTCCCCGGCGGTGCGAATTAACAAATCCGGATCGGGCATTCCGCGGGTATATAAATTGTCCTGAATTAACCGCTCGTCGATTGCGTCGGGCGCAAGTTCGCCGGTGGCGATGCGGCGGGCAATGGCGCGGGCCGCATCCACGAGTTCCGCCCGTGCGCCATAATTTACCGCCAGGCAAAGTGTCATTCCGGTATTTGCGTCCAGAGCGGCCATGGTCTCATCTATTTCACGCAGAACTTCAGCGGGCAGGCCATCGCGTCGGCCGATCTGCCGGAACCGGATGTTGTTTTCCATCATCAATTGTCGCTGCGACCGCAGGTATTCCAGATACAGATTCATCAGCGTGGCAACTTCGTCAGCCGGGCGGCGCCAATTTTCAATCGAAAAACTGTACAGCGTTAATTGGTCCAGCTTCAGCCGGGCCGCATGTTCAATGATTTCATGAGCGGTATTCGCCCCCTGTCGATGGCCGACGGTTCGCGGCTTGCCCAGCCGTTGCGCCCAGCGGCCATTGCCATCCATAATAATGGCAACGTGCCGCGGACGGTTTTCCGCAACGGAGGCGACCGGAATATCCGGCAATGCAATGGGTGTTTTCGTCCGCATGATATTTCCGACTGTTCTGATCGCACGCCGCGCCGGCGTTTCGCCGGGGCAATGCTGCGATCCATGCCAAACCATGCCAAACCGCGCTAAACGGCTTTAGCGGCACCGGTAATAAGCGTCTGATGCCTCGCGGGACCTACGCTTACCACACGCACCGGCACGCGCACAAACGATTCTATGCGGTCCAGATAGCGGCGGGCCTGCGGGGGCAGGACGTCAACGGATTCCAACTGATCCAGCGGCGCGTGCCAGCCGGGCAATTCTTCGTAAATCGGCACAGCCTTGGCCAGTTCCAGTGCGTCGGGTTCAAACCAGTCCGTACGTTTGCCATCAATTTCGTAGGCGGTGCAAACCTTAAGCGTATCAAACGTGGCCAGCACATCCAGCAGCATGATGCACAAACCGGTCACGCCACAAATTCGGGCGGCATACCGCAGTGCCACCAGGTCCAGCCAGCCGCAACGGCGCGGTCGTCCGGTGGTGGTGCCATATTCGTTGCCGCGCCGGCGAATTTTTTCGCCAATTTCGTTGTCCTGTTCCGTAGGGAACGGTCCGCCGCCTACGCGGCTGCAATAGGCCTTCACGACACCCAGAATGGTGTTAAGTCTGGTGGCCGGTACGCCGGAACCGGCGCTTAATCCGGTACCGCAATTGCTGCTGGTAACGAACGGGAACGTGCCATGGTCAAGGTCCAGCAGAACGGCGTTAGCCCCTTCAAACAACAGCCGCTGGTTGTGCTCCAGGGCGTTATGCAGGAGCTGCGTAGTATTGCAGACGTGGGGGCGCAGCTGCTGGCCGCAATCGCGGGTCTGTTCAAAAATATCGCGCCAGTTTAGCGGCGCAGTGCCATAAAGCGCGGCGAACAGGGCATTTTTTTCTTCTGTAATTCGTTGAATTTTATCGGCCAGGCGAAGATCATCCAGCAAATCGACCATGCGCACCGCCCCGGTGCGACTGGCCTTGTCCGCATAGCATGGGCCGATGCCGCGGGCAGTGGTGCCGATTTTTCCCGCAGCCAGGCGGGTTTCTGAAAGCTGGTCCTGTTGCTTGTGGTAGGGCAAAACCACATGTGCCTGGGAAGAAATTCTAAAATTATCGCCGATTTCCACCCCCTGGCCGGCCAATTGGTCCATTTCCGCCAGCAGTGCAATGGGGTCAATGACCACGCCGTTGGCCAGTACGCAGGTGCATTTGGTGCGTAAAATACCGCTGGGGATCAGGTGGAAAGCATATTTTTTATCCCCCACTTTAACCGAATGGCCCGCGTTGGACCCTCCGTTCCAGCGGATGGCAAAGTCGAATCGCCCGGTTAAAAGGTCTACAATCTTCCCTTTGCCCTCATCCCCCCACTGCAATCCAACGATCGAGGTATTACCCAATTCACCTAAAAGTGAAATATCCGGCTCCATGTATCGCCTTATCCAATAGACCAACGGTTCAAGCGGCCTTTCAGGGCCTGCGGCCAACCCTTTGACGATACCCCTCATGGCGGAACGTTGCAAGGCGGCTTTATATTGTACATGGGGTGGCATGGAGCGGTCGTTTTATTTATTTGGCCGGTCGTACCGGCAGGGATAAGGGGGATTGGCACTGGGTCCAGCGGGCGCGGGATTGGTTTAAAGCGGATCGGAAAATAGGGGGCATCCACGGCCGGCGAGGCGGGGGCGTGCCCGACCGGAAAAAAATTCAGAAAAACTTGACAAGTATTATTTATTGGACTAAACTACATGCAACAGTTGCAGTATCTGTTGTTTCAACAGTCGCTGCAACGTTATTTCACCGGTGCCAATTCGCGGCACCTGACGGTCTGAATAGTTACGCCGGTTGGCTAAGTGCCGCACGCTTGCAAGGCTTCTCGCCGCCGCGTTCGGAATATGGAATTGTAATTTTGGCTTCTTCATTTTCAGGAGGTGCTGCCATGCTGAATCTGTCGCGCAAAGTCCGACGGGCGTTTACCCTGGTCGAACTGCTGGTGGTGATTTCGATCATCGCCCTGTTGATTTCCCTTTTACTTCCGGCACTGGCCCAGGCCAAGCAGGATGCCATGACCACGGCGTGTGCCGCGAACCTGCGCGGCATTGGCCAACTGCTTAATGAATATTCCAACAGCTATGAAGGTTCCATTCCCTATGGCAACAGTTACGACACCAATTACGCCATGTATGGACCCAATGAATGGTATATACAACTGTTCTGTTATTCCCATGATATTTCACCATTCACGTACTGGAATCAGGTCGCGGCCGGTGCCACGCCGAGCCTGGTGACATCCAGCGCCGGCGCGTTTCTGGGGACTTTTGAATGTCCCTCGGCTGCCATTCAGCCCGTTCTTAGCCCGGCATGGGGGCCGCAGGGATGGTATTGGTCAAGCTATGCAGCTAATCCTAATTTTTTTGACACCTATGCCCCCAGTCAGTATTCCAAACTTTTCACCACGTTTCATTATTCGAATGTGCAATCGCCGGCTTCGGAAGTTGCCGTGGCGGACGCCAACCAGACCTCCACCTGGGGCGGCTGCTGGCCAATCTTAAGTGAGTTTATTCAGAATGGCTCGGGTGCCGGGGCACCAGCCTCGGCGTATATCAATGATGAAAATTACCTGGTGCCCCCGGACGGTCTTATTGCCGGCGAAAATACCAATACGGATAACAGTTCAACTCCCAATTTCATCAACAATATGACTGGCATCCGTTACCGCCACGGCTCAACTGAAAAAGGGATGGGCCTGGCCAATTGCCTGTTTTTTGATGGCCATGTGTCCGCGGTTCCGGAAAATTCCAACGTGCCGGGAGCCGCCCCCGCGGCCGCCGGGGCAACGGGTGCCATGGGCCTGAAAATCCGGAACATTGTCAATCCGGAATTGCCGACGGGGCAACCGGAGTTCTAAGGTTCAGTCGCATTGCCGCCGGCACTGCGGGCGGCAAGCCTCTGCCGGGCATTGATCCACGGGAGTGAAGATAACGCCGGTTGTGCGCCCGGCCGGTCGCGGAAAAGGATTTTCAGCCATCGCCACATGGATGTGTTTAAATACTCATTGTTATCGAACAATTAATGTGATTGTTTGAGTTCGTATCAGTTTTTTTGGAGGCATCTCATGAAAAGTTCTCTCTCAAAGCGGTCGGCGATTGTTCTTGCAGGCGGGGCCGCGGGCATGATCCTTTCGGCGGGCGTGGCGTCGGCTGCAACCGTGAGCCTGATGAACGGCACCACCACCACCCCCACGAACAGTTCGGGTAATTACGGCACAACCTGGACCGCACCGGTTATTACAACCGGTGCCGGGGACCGCGCATTTGGTAATGATGGCTACCTGATGTACGCCACAACCCCGACGGGTACTGCTTCCGGATCCTACGATTACAACGGTGATCCGAATTACGCCACGGCGCTGGACCCCATGACCTTGACCAATGTAACGGGATTACCGGGCAAAGGGACGACAAACACACTGCTCAAAGCTCCCGGCTATCTGTCCCTTTCCGATTCCGCCATGAACAGCCAGTGGGATTCGGGCTACGGCTACGGTACCATTTATGCCCGTGACGGTTCCGTCAGCAATACCGTTGAACTTGGTGTGGCGTATGGCCCGACACCGACCGCATACAACACGCCGGAAGCACTGGTCACCATGACCGTCGGAGCCGGCGCGCCAAAAAATCTTTATATCGGTGTGCTGGAAGACCAGTATCTGGACAGCCCGTCGCAAGTCACCATTTCCGACAGCAACGGCGGATCCGCGACCGCGAACCCTGAAATATATTTTCCGACAACGCTTTCGGGTGGCCAGAACACCTGGTACTTCTTTAATGTCGCCGGTGCTCAGGCCGGAGATGTGCTGACCCTTTCCGTCGCGCAGTACAACACCGGTGCCAGTTACGCCGACCACGGCACGGTATCCGGCTTGACATTTGATTCCACAAACCCGCTTGCCTCGACACCCGAACCGGCCACCCTTGGCCTGTTGGCAATCGGTGGAATGTCGGTCATGCTGCTTCGCCGCAAGCCGGCGCGGTAATGTTCACGGCGGCTGATCTGTTTAAAGGTTTAACGCAACGTGTGCCGGGGGAGTCGCGATGAAACAATAATCGCGACTCCTCTGTTCTTGAACCGCCGAAGGTGTCGCCCGCCGCCGATTGCCAGGCTTTTAACGCTGCGGGCGGATGCAGGCGCTTTCTTTGCACTATACATTGGCCGCGAAGCGCCGGGCGGACCATGCCCGCTTGCCAATTCAGGCCCCGGTGCCAATGCGGCAGGATAACACAAAAATATAGTAGTCAATGTGATCGCTCTTTATTATGGCATGCCGGCGATTGCAAAGGAGGTATACCTACTGGATATGGTCCTCTGTGAGCGTGATTTAGTTATCTATTTATTTTGGAGAATCGTTATGTTATCAGCTAAAACAGTTGCTGTTTGTGCGGCGGTTGCCGCGTGTGCTTTCGGCGCGCAGTTAACCCGTGCCACCAATGTCATCAATAACCCCGGGTTTGAAACCGCTCCCACTACGCCCCCCACGGCCAATGACTGGCAATACTCCCCGGGTGCGTCCCAGGACAATTCCAATCCATACAGCGGATCGTTCGAAGCCGATTTAAATAACACCGTCCAGGCCTCGAATGTCAATGTATTTCAACAGACCGCGTTTGGTTCCGTCACCCCGGGCACGCAATATACGCTTAGCTTTTACAGTGAATTTCAAGGGGCAAACGGGGGCATCGCGCAGGCGCAGTTTGAATTTATGAACTCGTCGGCGGGCATCCTTCCCGGATCGCCCTCGTTTATTAACCTGCCGACAACCTCATCAAATTTTGGAACCCCGGCCGGTTATCAGCTTACCAGCCAGAATTTTACCGCGCCCACCGGCGCATCGGCGGTGTTTCTGGCGTTTAATGCGATCACCGGCGCAGTGACCGGCTCTTTCTCTCACGCATATATTGATAACGTCAGCCTGGCCCCCGCCGCGCCAACGCCGGAACCCGCCTCTTTGGGTATCCTGGCAATTGGTGCAGCCTCCTTGCTGGTGTTGCGTCGTAGGCGTATGGCCTGATCCCGCTCGGCAACGGCGTTTGGTTCGCTTGGAACGGGGCTGGTCATGGCTGCCACGGTTTACAACGACCACCGGGACTGCCATTAAGAATTTCCCGTGGCCAACCGGCGCACCGCGGATGATAACTGGATCAGACAGCACCACGCTGTCTGATCCTTTTGTTCGTAATTGTTCGCACGGCTTATCATTTGCTTTCGTGTTGGACCGCGATGATCTTTGCGTGCCCAAGGGCACGTTCAATATGCCTATACCGGACCGACCGGTGGTGGCGGCAGTGGTGCAGGATTCATCAGCCCCGTCAATTCCGGCATCGGCGCGGCCACGCCCGCCTTTGATATTTATGTCTATCCCGGTTCCGCCGGGGATACCGGTTTGAATTCAAACATTACCACGGCCACGCGGTCTTTCAACCACGTTTTGGCTCCCGGCCAGGCCTTCACCACGGGTTTTAATCTGAACAATGGGCAAACCGCTCCAGGCAATCCGCCACCCGCAAGTCCCGCCGTTGCCGATTCCATTCCGGGATGGCTCCTCCTGGATGCCGCGGGAAAAAATTGTTTGCCATGACCACTTTTGGCGGCGGGAAATACGGGTCAACGGATATCAGCGGTTCCGTACAGCGCACCACGATTCTTTATAATGACCGAATGGATGACATGTTTACCTTTAAAAACATGCGCACCCCATTTCACATCGGTACTTCCGCCGCTTGCACATTGACAGTTTGTCGTCCTCTGGTAGTTTTGTTTGGTTGTCGGGCCTATAACGTGTCCAAGGCCGGTGCCTTTTATCAGGGGTATCCTTAAATGGCGAAATCCAAAATAGCAAAATCCAGCACGGCTGAATCTGTGGCAATTCCCAAACGTTCATGGAAGGCTTCCGCAAAGATATTTCTGGGGTTGGATATTGGCACATCGGGCACCAAAGCGCTGCTGCTGGCTGAAAATGGGACGGTTTTCGCGGCCGAATCGCCGCATGAAATTCTTACGCCCAGGCCGGGATGCTCCGAACAGGACCCTGAAAAGTGGTGGAGCGCCGCCCTGGCCGCTACCGGAAAAGTGCTGAAAAAGGCGGGCCGGAAACCAGTTGAAATTGCGGCCATCGGCCTTTCCGGACAGATGCACGGAAGCGTGTTTCTGGGTGAAGGGGCTAAACCGTTGCGGCCGGCGATTCTTTGGAACGACCAGCGAACCGGCGTGGAGTGCCGCCAAATTACCGAAACAGCGGGCGGTCGCGACAACCTGATAGACATGGTGGCCAATCCGGCCCTGACCGGCTTTACCGCACCCAAAATTCTCTGGTTCATGCGGAATGAACCGGCCAGATTCGCCCGCTGCCGGCACGTTCTTCTGCCCAAAGACTACATACGTTATCGGCTGACCGGCGAATACATGACCGAGGTTTCCGATGCCTCCGGCACATTGTTGTTAAACGTGCGCCAGCGCTGCTGGCATGACGACCTGATAAGCAAACTTGGTATCGACCGGGCCTTGCTGCCGCCGGTGGTCGAATCCCAGGAAATCACCGGTCAAGTCACACGGATGGTTGCGCGGCAAACCGGACTGCCCGAAGGGATTCCGGTGGTGGGGGGTGCCGGCGACCAGGCCGCCGGGGCGGTGGGTGCCGGTGTGGTGGCACCGGGGCTGGTTTCGGCCGCCATGGGCACCAGCGGAGTTATTTTCGCGGCCGCCGAATCACCGCGGGTGGATCCGCTGGGGCGTGTGCATACGATGTGCCATGCCATTCCCAATACATGGTGTGTATTCGGGTGCATGTTGTCGGCGGGCGGGTCGTTGCAATGGCTGCGGAATACATTGTATGCCGACGCCATGGGCAAGCCAATCGCCAAAGGCCGGGATCCCGGTGAACTTTACACGCACCTTGTGGAGTTGGCGGCCCGCGCACCCGCAGGGGCGGAAAATCTGTTCTTTCTTCCGTATCTGACCGGCGAACGCTGCCCGCATCCGGACGCCAATGCCCGCGGCTGTTTTATTGGCCTGACTCCGCGGCATGGCCTGGCGCACATTTCCCGAAGCGTGCTGGAGGGCATTACGATGGGAATGCGCGAACAAGTTGAAATATTCCGATCTATGAATGTGTCGGTAAAACAAATTCGTGCCGGCGGCGGCGGCGCGCGAAGTGCCTTCTGGCGGCAGCTTCAGGCGGATATGTACGACGCGCCGGTGGTGACCATAAACGTAAGCGAAGGCGCGGCCCTTGGCGCGGCCATTCTGGCCGGAGTGGGCACCGGCACCTGGAGCGATGTGCCCGCCGCAACCCGCAAAATAATCACCATCCGTCAGACCGCGCGGCCCGCGAAAAAGACCGTCGTGTTTTATGCCGGTCACGCGGAAAAATATGCAACGCTTTACCCGGCGCTGCGCCAGACCTTTGAGGATATTTATGGCCCATAACCCCGACATATCGCCGGTGCAGCCGACGATTCGCATCCGTCGGCGCTCGGCGCGGGCGTTTCCCCCGGGCTTCCAAAACTTGCCGCACCTCCGTTTTGCTTTGTCGCGCCGCGGTCTGGCCATTCCCGACCTCCTGCTGCTATGATGCCAACCGAAAAAGGAAGACTCTTACCGGGAATGCACGGATGGCCAAACTTAGCGCACAATCACGAAGAATCAGCATCGGACATGGTAAGAACTACCTGGACCGCACGCATCGGCCGTTGCAATGCCTGATATTCCTGCTGCCGCTTCTGGCGCTTTACCAGATCGGCATCAGTCTGCACCCATGGATTCCGCCACACCACAATGAACCTATCGTGATTGCCTTTCAGTTAATGCTGCGTTTTTTCGCCGCCGTCGGTGCCGCCGGAAATTACCTGCCGGCACTGGCGCTGGTCGTGGCGCTGTTGATCTGGCATTTTGTTCGCAAAGACCCGTGGGACTTTGATCCGCTGCTTTACTTGGGCATGTTCGGGGAAAGCCTGCTTTGGT
>JAJZEY010000529.1 GCA_021805585.1 Planctomycetota bacterium | reverse complement strand
CATCATGCGCTGCACGCCTCGGCTGGCGGTTATGTAGACATGATTGATGTCCTTGGTATCAAAATTTTCGGGTGTGGTCCGCAAATTAATGTTGGTCAGCCTGGTCCAGGCGGGGTTTACCGCCGTCACTGGAACGCCACGCCATGCCGGGAACCAGTCGGTCAGCGGATGACTTTTGTAAATATCAATGCAGCGAACCACGTTGGTGGGAATTTTTGGCGGGGTGACCGGGTCAATCAGCAGAAGCAGGTCCACGCGCACACCATGGTTGCCCAGTGACCGGGCAATGCGAACCTGATCGTCGGCACCCCAGGAATGTCCAACCAGAATCAGCGGGCCGTCATTCAGGCGGTGTTCCGCTTCGGCCTTCAGCAGGAAGTCTTTCAACTGGCCGCGGGCCTCATCCGCCACGGCCGCGGCTTCCACAAGGTGTTCCTTGGAAAGGGTAAAGGCCAGTGTGTCCATGCCGGTGCTGAAGATTCCCAGAAAACCGCGCATGGCGTAAACGTGCCCAGCGTATTTGTATGGTACCGTTTGGCTGGACGCAATGGTTCCGGCCACGGGGTCTTCCGGAAGGCCGGTAAGGTCCACGCATCCGCCGCACCAGATGGTCAGCAGGGCAAGCAGAAAAATGCCGCAGGCCGTACGGGCTGCGTGCCAGCGGGAATGATCGTGATTGGTGTGTGACATTTCGGCCCACTGTGAAATATTGTTGTTCATATTTTTGGCTTTTCCAGAAAGTAAATACATAAAGCCTATACGCTTGGCTTACCCTGTCATGTTCAAATGTTCAATTTTTTACCGCGACTGCCGCCGGCTGCGAATATTGTTTGGCATACCAGGCGGCGGTTTGGGCCAGACCTTCATCAAAATAGGTCACCGGATTATAGGCCAGAATTTTCCCGGCAAGCGTGATATCCGCCAGGGAATCGCGTACATCGCCGGCGCGCGGCGGCAGATACTCGGGATGAACCCGCCGTCCTAAAAGCGCGATTATTTTTTCCAGCATGGCGTTTAAGCTGATATTCTGTCCGCAGGCGATGTTCACCACTTCGCCGGAAAGTGCGCTTTCGGTTATGCCCGCCAGCATATTGGCCCGCACCACATTGGACACGTGGCAAAAGTCACGGGTCTGGCCACCATCGCCATAAATTTTTGGCGATTCGCCGCGCAGCACCGCGGCAATAAAGGCGGGAATAACCGCGGCGTATTGACTGTGCGGATTCTGACGCGGGCCAAAGACATTAAAATACCGCAGGCTGATCGTGGAAAGCGAATAAACCCCGGCATACACGCGGGCATACAGTTCGCCGGCAAGTTTTCCCACCGCATACGGGCTTTTGGGTGCGGTGGGCATATTCTCGCGTTTGGGCAGCGAAGGGCTGTCACCATATGCGCTGCTGCTTGCCGAATAGACCACACGTTTGACCCCGGCCATGCGGCACGCTTCCAGCACATTCAGCGTGCCGTTAATGTTCACAATGTTGTACCCCACCGGATCCGCCACCGAGCCGGGCACGCTGCCGCGCGCCGCAAGGTGAAAGGCGATCGCGCATCCTTCGGCGGCTTTCCGGCAGGCGGCCGGGGCGGTTATGTCCGCCTGATGAAAATCGATCCGTTCCCGCACGTCCGCCAGATTTTCCAGCGTGCCGAAGGATAGATTATCCATCACGCGGACGCCGGCACCGGCTTCCAGCAGGCCGCGAATCAGATGCGAACCGATGAATCCGGCACCGCCGGTCACAAGAACCTGTCGGCCCCGATAGCCTGCAAAAAGCTGTGGCGGACCGGATTCGGTTGTACGGGTTTGGAGAACGGGGGGGTTAGCCATAGGGAGTTATTCTAAGGCAATCAGCCCGCGGATACCACACCCATGCTGCCGGGTTTGCCGGAACCTGGGTCCAATTCAGGCCGGCCGACGGCGTGGTAATAAAGGCCGGCTGCGGCGACCCGCCCACTGGCCAGGCAGTTGCGGCCATCAAATATATGCTTGCCACGCATCAGGCCGGCGATGCGGTGCCAGTCCTGGGTGATAAATTCAGGCCAATCGGTGATGACGGCCACGGCATCGGCACCGCGGGTGCATTCGTCCACGCCGCCGGTCCAGGTAATGGTATCGCCAAGCATTTTTTTTGCGTTCGCCATACCCTGCGGGTCATAGGCTCTTACCACCGCGCCGGCGGACACCAAAGATTTAATAATGTCCACGCTGGGTGCTTCGCGCATGTCATCCGTGTCTGATTTAAATGCCAATCCCCATACGGCGATATGCGGCTTGGGAGAATCTTTAACGGCCTGCAGGATACGCCGTGCAAAAACCAGCTTTTGCCGCTGGTTCACCTTTTCCACGCCGCCCAGCAGATAAGGTTCTATGCCGAATTGCTGCATCTGATAAACCAGTGCGGCGACATCTTTGGGAAAGCAGGACCCGCCGTAGCCCACACCGGCTTTCAGGAATCCGGGGCCGATGCGTTTATCGGTTCCGATTCCGACGCGCACACTTTCAATATCCGCACCAATATTGGCCGCCAGAAGCGAAAGCTCGTTGACGAAACTGATGCGCATGGCCAGCATGGCGTTGGCGGCAAATTTGGAAAGTTCGGCGCTGGCGCGGCTCATGGAAAAAATAGCAAAGCCGCGGTCGATCAGCGGTTGAAAAATTTCGCGTAAAGCGGCCAGGCCTTCGTGGGTGTTGGCACCAAATACAATGCGGTCCGGCTGCATGAAATCCTGAATGGCGGTGCCTTCACGCAGAAATTCCGGATTGTTTACGACTTCAATTCGGTGTTTGGAATTTTTTATCCGCCGGGCGACTTCCTCGCCGGTGCCGGGCGGCACAGTGCTTTTAATGACCAGGGTTTTCGGGCCATCGGCGGTGCGGGCAATTTCTTCCACGCTGGCGTACAGCATGCTCAGGTCGGCTCCCCCGGCCGGCGATGGCGGCGTGCCGACGGCTACAAAAATTGTAGCGCTTGCCTGCACCGCCATCGCGGTATCGGTGGTGAAGCGGAGCCGCCCCTGGGCGGTCTGGGCGGTAATAAGTTCCGAAAGGCCTGGTTCATAA